>JAEYFO010000065.1 GCA_023402915.1 Bacillota bacterium
GTGCTGACCGAGCTGCAAAACGCCATGGCCTGCGCGGCGCGGCTGTTTGAACTCATTGAAGAAGAACCCCAACAGCCCGATGCAAAGGACGCTTCCGAGCTGGAACAGGCCGACGGCAGGGTGGAGCTGGAAAACGTCTCGTTCCGCTATCGTCCGGAAACGCCCCTCATCGCGGAGCTGAATCTTTCCGTCCGCCCCGGCGAGCGGGTGGCCATCGTCGGCCCGACGGGCTGCGGCAAGACCACCATCATCAATCTGCTGATGCGTTTTTACGACGTGGACGGCGGCGAGATCCGCGTCAGCGACCTGCCGCTTGAGAAGATCACCCGCCGGAGCCTGCGGAAAAACTACGGTATGGTCTTGCAGGACACCTGGCTCAAGGCAGGCACCATCCGGGAAAACATCGCCTACGGCAAGCCGGACGCCACGGAGGAAGAGGTGATCCGGGCGGCCAAAGCGGCCCATGCAGACAGCTTTATCCGCCGTCTGCCGCAGGGGTACGACACCGTCATCACCGAGGACGGCGGCAACATCAGCCAGGGGCAAAAGCAGCTGCTGTGCATCGCCCGCGTCATGCTCTGTCTGCCGCCCATGCTCATTTTGGACGAAGCGACGTCGAGCATCGATACCCGCACGGAGATCAAGATCCAGCAGGCATTTGCCGCCATGATGGAAGGCCGCACCAGCTTTATCGTGGCGCACAGGCTCTCCACCATCCGCGAAGCCGACGTGATCCTCGTCATGCGCGACGGGCATATTATCGAGCAGGGGAAACACGAAGAGCTGCTTGAAAAGGGTGGATTCTACGCCGGGCTGTACAACAGCCAGTTTGCCCATTGAGCGGGAAACGGCGGAGTTTTTGCGCAAGGATCGCCGGTTTTTGAAAAAATGGCGCTCCCTTCGGGCGAAAACTGTGATACAATGGGCGACAATCAGAACAGAGAAAAACGGAGAAAGGAAGGAAGCGGACAATGGCCAAAAAACTGGGGCTGGCGCTGGGCGCGGGAAGCGCCAAGGGGCTGGCGCACATCGGCCTTTTGCAGGTGCTGGAGCACGAAAATATCCCCATTGACTTCATCGCCGGCTCGAGCATGGGCGCGGTGGTGGGCAGCGTGTATGCCTGCGGGACGGATATCGATCTGGCCGCAAAGATGATGCCCTTGCTGGACGCCAAGGATTTTTTTGACTGGGGAAAGATGAAAAACGGCGGCATGATGCGGGGCGAGCGCTTTGACGAGCTGGTCAAAATGCTCACGAAGGACAAGGAGTTTTCCGAGTCGAAAATCCCCTTTGCTTCCGTGGCGGTCGATCTGTATTCGGGCAAGCTCATCGTGCAGCAGGAGGGAAAGATCCACGACGCTGTGCGCGGAAGCTACGCCATTCCCGGCATTTTCCGGCCCCACCCCTGGAAGGGGATGCTGCTGGTGGACGGCGGCGTGATCGCCCGCGTGCCCTGCAAAACCGTGCGCGATATGGGCGCGGACGTGGTCGTGGGCGTGGACGTGGGCTACCGTGGCCGGGAGAACGATTATCAGCTGCCGCTGGAAAAAAACAGGGATTTTCTCAATGCTTCCATGCGCATCATGCAGTGGGAACTGGCAAAATTCCAGGAAAAGGAGGCGGATCTGGTGATCGCGCCTTTTGTGTGGGATCTGGACTCCAACTCCATGGCCGACGCGGAGGAGATCATCGCGCGGGGCAGAAAAGCCGCCGAAGAAGCGCTTCCGAAGATCAGGGAGCTGCTGGCGGAATAGCGCGCAGCCCAAAAGCGTTTCAAAATGCTCCAATAACGAAAGACCGGCAGAAGAAATTGCCGGTCTTTTTGCGCGCTGATTTTTGAGCGGGTTTTTAAGAAAAAACGTGCGGCGAAAAGCGGGAAGAGCGGCGAAAAAACGTGCGGATTTCGGATTTGAAAAAGAAAAACGGCGCAGGGCAATGCGGCGCGTTTTCCCAAAATCGACTGTTCAATCCACCCAGATCACCGGCTCGGTATAGTCCCGCCGGGCGGCAAGGGGCGGAGAAAAGGCCAGCGCGGCAATGTCGTTTGCACGCCGGTCAAGGGCGAGAAGCGCCTGCGCTTGTTCGGAAAGCTTTTTTTCATCGGCGGCGCGAAGGAGCAGCGGAACACCGGCGTGGCGGGAAAGCTCGCCGAGAAGGGGCGCGGCGCTGCGCCGAAGGCCCAGCACGCGAAGATAGGGGATCCCCTCGTTGGCGCTGGCGCAAAGGTCTTTGGAAAAATCGGCCAGCACGCTCAGCAGCATCCGCTGCGTCCGTGCAAGGGTATAGCGCTTGGATTTGCAGCGGTCGATCAATGTGCCGAGCGAACAGGTGCGCCCCGCTTCCCAAAGGGGAGACTCGATGCCCTCGTCCACGCCCTGAATGTCTTGAAGCGCTTCGGGAGAAGCGGTGCGCAGCCGGTAAAGCAGCGGCAGCGTCAGCCCCTCGAGCGTCGCGGGCGGCTGGCGGAGCGCCTCTTTTCGGGAGCAGGCCGGAAGCGCATCGGCAAGGCCGGTGGTTTCTCCTGCCGAAAGGGCGCGGCGCAGCGCTGTGGCGCTGGAAAACGTTCCTTCCGGTTCGGCGGCGTGATGGTCGCTTCCCCGGCGGGCGATAGGCAGCGCGGCGGCGGGCGCAAGGCGGGAAAGCGCGCGGAGATATTCCACGCCCAGCAGAAAATTCGGCCGTTTGAGCAGCGCGGCTTCCTGCCGGGGCAAAAGGGCGCAGGCCGCGTCAAACCGGGCGGCAGGGTAGCTTTTCCCGGCGGAAAGGGACACTTTGAGCGCCGTGCGGAACGCGGCGGATTCTTCGAGCGAAGCGATGCGCGAGAGTTTTTCTACATCGGCGCATTCCGAGCCGAAGGAAAGGTGCGTCAAAAGCCCTGTGGCCGCCAGCGTCCCCACGCCGCCGAACGCAAAGCCCGGCGCGGCCTGAAGGCAATAGGCCGCCGGAAGCTCGAACACCACGTCCGCCCCGGCACAGAGCGCCCAGCGCGCCCGGGTCCATTTGTCCCATCCGGCCGGTTCGCCCCGCTGCACGAACGGGCCGCTCATGGCCACGGCCACAAAGTCGCAGCCGGAGCGACGGCGCGCCTCGGAGAGCTGATAGAGGTGCCCCTGGTGAAAGGGATTGTATTCTGCGACGACGCCGCAAAGACTCATGGCGGTTCTCCTTGCGTTTTTTCAAAAACAGAGCGGATGTTGCGCGGACGCTCTGAAAAACGTTTTTCAAAATTTTTGATGAAACGGGCAAAAGGCCGGGACCGCTGTAAAAAAACGTCGCGGCGGTGCCGGGCTTTCTTTTCGAACAGTCGAAAACGGAAAGCGTCTTGTTTTTTTATTATACCGTCTGCGGCGGCTCCGGGCAAAGGGAGAATGGCATTTTCGCCCCAGGCGGAGAAATCTCCGGCTTTTACGCCGCTGGAAACGGGGGAAAACGTTGCATCACCGCGGAGAATGGCGTATAATGAAGCTGCAATTTTTGATGCGTCATTTTTGCTGTTTTGGCGAAAGTGCGCAGTTTTTTACGGTTTCAAAGAAGCATTTCGTTTCCACCGAATTCGCACAGATCGAAAGGAGCACATTCTCATGGCACTGATGGAAAGCGTTAAAAACAGGGCAAAGGCCAATGTCAAGCACATCGTCCTGCCCGAAGGCAACGAGCCCCGCGTCCTCAAGGCGGCGGCGATCATCTGCGCCGAAGGCATCGCCAGGGTGACGATCCTCGGAAAAGAAGCTGCGGTCCGGGAGCTGGCGGCCCAGTGCGGCGCCGATCTGACCGGCGCCAACATCGTCGATCCCGAAACGTCCGAAAAGTACGCGCAGTATGTCGAGACGTTCTATGAAATGCGCAAGGCCAAGGGCATGACCCCCGAAAAGGCTGCCGCCACCATGAAGAGTCCCATGTATTTCGGCACGATGATGGTCAAGCTCGGCGATGCGGACGGCCTCGTCGGCGGCGCGCTGTGCACCACTGCCGATACGCTGCGCCCCGGCCTTCAGATCGTCAAGACCGCGCCCGGCGTCAAGACGGTTTCCAGCTGCATGGTCGTGGAAGTTCCCAACTGCGAGCTGGGCGAGCAGGGCACGTTCGTGTTTGCCGACTGCGCCATCAACATCGCGCCCGATGCGCAGCAGCTTTGCGACATCGCCATCGCTTCCGCCGCCACCGCCAAGAACGTCGTGGGCATGGAGCCCCGCGTGGCCATGCTTTCCTTCTCCACGAAGGGCAGCGGCAAGGGCGAAATGGTCGATAAGGTCGTCGAAGCCTACAAGCTCGTCAAGGAGCAGGCTCCCGAGCTGAACGTGGACGGCGAGCTTCAGGCGGACGCCGCGCTCATCGAGTCCGTCGGCCAGCTCAAGAGCCCCGGCAGCCCCGTCGCCGGCAAGGCCAACGTGCTGATCTTCCCCGATCTTCAGGCGGGCAACATCGGTTATAAGCTGGTGCAGCGTCTGGCCAGGGCTTCCGCCATCGGCCCGATCTGCCAGGGCTTTGCAAAGCCCATCAACGACCTCTCCCGCGGATGCAGCGTGCAGGACGTGGTGGACGTCGTGGCGCTGACCTGCCTGCAGGCTCAGGGCTGAGCGAAAGCACTCGATTTTTCCTGAAAAACCACGCGCCCGGCGAAAAAGAACCGCTTCTTTCCGGCGGGCGTCGTTTTTCGGATCCGGATTTTCCACAAACATCAAACAGGAGAGAAGATTCATGTACAACATTCTGGTAGTCAACGCGGGCAGCTCTTCCCTCAAGTATCAGCTGGTCAACATGGAAGACAAGTCCGTCGTGGCCAAGGGCATCGCGGAGCGCATCGGCATCGAAGGCTCCGCCCTCACCTATAAGAGTGCAAAGGGCAAGCTGGAATACAAAAAGCCCATGAAGGATCATTTTGAGGCCATCAAGATGGTACTCGACGCGCTGGTCGATCCCGAAAACGGCGTGGTGGAAAAGATGAGCGACATCAAGGCCGTGGGCCATCGCGTGCTCCATGGCGGCGCCACGTTCTCCGGCTCCATCGTCATCAACGACGAGGTCATGAAGGCCATTGAGGACAACATCGAGCTGGGACCGCTGCACAACCCCGCCAACCTCATGGGCATCCGCGCCTGCCAGCAAGTCATGCCCGGCACGCCCATGGTCGCCGTGTTCGATACGGCGTTCCATCAGACCATGCCCCCCAAGGCGTATCTGTACGGCCTGCCCTATGAGGACTATACCGAGCTGAAGATCCGCCGCTACGGCTTCCACGGCACGAGCCACCGCTACGTTTCCGCCCGCGCCATCGATCTTCTGGGCAACCCCGAGCACAGCAAGGTCATCGTGTGCCATCTGGGCAACGGTTCCTCCCTGTCCGCCGTGGTGGACGGCAAGTGCGTCGATACTTCCATGGGTCTGACCCCTCTTGAAGGCGTCATCATGGGCACCCGCACCGGTTCCATGGATCCGGTCATCGTGACCCGCCTGATGGAAAAGCGCGGCATGTCCATCGCCGAAGTGGAAAACTACATCAACAAGAAGAGCGGCGTGCTGGGCATCTCCGGCGTGTCGAGCGATTTCCGCGATCTGGAAAAGGCTGCGGATGAAGGCAACGAGCGGGCCCGTCTGGCGCAGGAAGCCTTTGCCTACGGCGTCAAGAAGTACATCGGCGCTTATGCGGCCGCCATGGGCGGCGTGGACGCCATCGCTTTCACGGCGGGCGTCGGCGAAAACGACGCGGTCATTCGCGCCATGGTCATGGAAGGCATGGAGTTCCTCGGCGCAGATTTCGACTTCGACAAGAACAGGAACTTCACCCGCGGCATCGAGCAGGAGCTCACCCGCGAAGGCTCCAAGGTCCGCGTGTTCATCATCCCCACGGATGAAGAGATGGTCATCGCAACCGACACGTTCGATCTGACCCGCGATCTGGTCAAGTAACTTTTTTCAAACGATCCAACAGCGAGGGCGGAAGGGGACGAAAAAATCTCCTTCCGGCTCCGCGATTTGCGGCTGCGACCCCCCGCGGCGGAAAGTTCCCGTTGACAAATTTGCGGGGAGAAAATATAATGGTTCGTGGTCATACTGAGAAGGGAGAGGGAAATGCGTCTTTCCGTAGCAGATATTTCAAAGATCCCGGGCGAGAGCATAGCCTTTGAATTTTCGCAGGACTGGCCGGATTTCACCGATACCGATCCGGAGACCCGCTTTGCCGGCCCGATCCATGTCAGCGGACGGGCGTCCAATGTGGGCGACGGCGTGATCGAAGTAAATGCGGTCGCCGAGGCGAAGCTGCTTTCTCAGTGCGTGCGCTGTCTCAAGCCGGTGGAAACGGAGGTTGTGGCCGACATCTGCGAGCGGTTCGTTCGCGATGGCGTGGTGCAGCCGGAGGAGGCGGAAGCCTATCCTTTTTCCAACGACACCCTTGAGCTCGACACCATGGTGCGAGACAATCTTCTTTTGAACCTGCCGATGCGGGTTCTGTGCAGGGAGGATTGCTTGGGTCTGTGCCCGGTCTGCGGGTGCGACCTCAATACAAATACGCATTGTTCATGCCGTCAGGAAGCTGTGGACGAGCACCCCATGGCAGCGCTAAAGGCATTGTTGAACGATGATGAGGAGGTGTAACACATGGCGGTTCCCAAGAGAAAAACTTCCAAGGCAAGGCGTGATTCCCGCAGGGCGAACTGGAAACTGTCGGTCCCCGGTATCGTCGAATGCCCGCAGTGCCACGAGATGAAGCTGGCCCACCGTATCTGCAAGAAGTGCGGCTACTATGATGGAAAGCAGGTTGTCGCGACCGAAAGCAAGTAAGGCGTTTTTCTGAAGCGTTCCGCGCGGAATTGGCTCAAGCGGGCTGATTTGGAGTTGTTGGGCGCTTTGAAAACGACAGGGCACGCGCTGTGCCTTTGAAAACCGGCAAAAGCCAACGCTTTGGAACCGGTGAAAGCCGGACGTCCGAAACGGAGCGCAAGCCGGTTCGCTGACAACAAAAAAGAGATTGCCGTGCCCCAGTGGCAAACCGTGCGATCTCTTTTTTTGTGCGAAAAAGCGGGCGGTGCAGTTGAAAAAACCGTCGCTTGAACCGGCCAAACGGACAGCTCTACTGCCTTGGGCTTGCATTTGGCGGCGGCTGTAGTATATACTGGAAGTATCCTCAGGCGATTAGGGCGCGGGAGCACACTTTGGCAGGCCGGATTGTTTGCTGGCCGCCGGTGAACGCGCCTTGCTCAGCTGAGGAAAATGGAAAATGGCAAACCGGCTGCCGCGCGGCGGGATCTGCGCCCGGCCTGCTTGCCCGGATGGGAGAATTTTTGGCGTGAAACGAGTAGTTGTGGACGCATTCGGCGGGGATAACGCGCCGCAGGCCGTGGTGGAAGGCTGCGTAACGGCGCTTTCCGAGATCGGCGACCTGTATCTGATTCTGACCGGCGACGAGGAAAAAATTCGCGAGGAGCTTTCCAAATATTCTTACGACAGCGCGCGGGTGGAGATCCGCCACGCGCCCGATATCATCGCAAATTCCGAGCATCCCGTGCAGGCGGTGCGCACGAAGAAAAACTCTTCTCTGGTCAAGGCGCTCGAAGTGGTGGCCGCCAAAGAAGCCGACGTGTTCGTTTCCGCAGGCAGCACGGGCGCTGTTCTCGCGGGCGCAACGTTTATCGTCAAGCGCATCCGCGGCGTGAAGCGTCCGGCGCTTGCGCCCATTTTGCCCACGGTGCAGGACGGCCGCAACGTTCTTTTGATCGACTGCGGCGCAAACGTGGACTGCAAGCCCATCAACCTCCAGCAGTTCGCCATCATGGGCTCTGCTTATGCCGAGAAGATCATGGGGGTCAAAAATCCCCGGGTGGGTCTGCTCAACAACGGCGCGGAGGCCGAAAAGGGCTGCGATCTGACCAAGACGGTCTATCAGCTTTTGCAGCAGACGCCGGTCAATTTCACCGGAAACTGCGAAGGCCGCGATATTCTTTCCGGCGATTTTGACGTGGTCGTGGCCGACGGCTTTGCCGGAAACGTGGCGCTCAAGTCCATCGAGGGCACGGCGGGGATGCTGATGTCCATCATGAAAAAAGAGCTGATGGGCGGATTTTTCAGCCGCATCGGCGCGCTGATGGCCAAGCCCGCCTTCCGCCGTCTCAAGCACCGCATGGATTATTCCGAGCATGGCGGCGCGCTGCTTTTGGGCATTGACGGCGGCATCATCAAGGCGCACGGCAGCTGCTCTGCCAAGGCGTTTGCCGCAACGCTGCGCCAGGCCTGCGCGTTTATCGACGGCGATGTGGTCAACATCATTCGTCAGAGCATTCAGGCGCTGCCCCTTTCCGACGAGCAGTAAGCCACAGCGCAACCATCGTCCGTCAGCAGGGAAGGCGAAAGACGCGCGTTCCCTCTGTGGAATATGCCCCGGGCGGGGCAGCGGTATTTTGCTTTCGAAATCACTTCAACTTTCAAACAGTCAGAACGGAGGAGCAACCCATGCTTTTTGAAAAAGTCAAGGAAATCGTCGCCAATCAGCTCAACGTCGATGCGGACAAGATCACACCCGAAACGAACCTCATGGAGGATCTCAAGGCCGACTCCCTCGACATCGTGGAACTGATCATGGATCTCGAATCGGAATTTGACCTTCAGATCCCCGACGAGGATCTGCCCAAGGTGGCGACGGTGCAGGAC
>JAEYFO010000082.1 GCA_023402915.1 Bacillota bacterium
GGCCTTCATGGCGTACAGCACGGCGATGGCCGGGCCTTTGTCGTCCTGCGTGCCGCGGCCGTAGATGCGTTCGTCGATGATGTCGCCGCCGTAGGGCGCTTTCGTCCAGCCGTCGCCCTCGGGCACCACGTCCAGATGGGCCAGCACGCCCAGCATGGTCTCGCCCGCGCCCATTTCGATCCAGCCGGCGTAGTTGTCCAGGTTCTTCGTTGCAAAGCCCATGGCTTCGCCCATGCGCAGAGCCTCTTCCAGCGCCTGCTTGCAGGGCAGGCCGAAGGGCGCGTCGCCGTCCGGCGGGAGTTTTTTGGAGGGGATGCGGATGAGGGTCTGAAGGTCAGAGATCATCGCGCCGTCGTTCTTTTCCAAAGCGGCGTTGAGCGCCGCCAGTTTTTCCGCAGAAATGCTCATTTGAAAAAACCTTCCTTTCTCAGAAGTTCGCTGGGTCTATTTTACCACAGGAATGGGGGGAGACGGCAGGGGAACAGCAGGAAAACTTTTTTCTCTCTGGAATATCCGCTAAAAGCGCAGCGGGCGAAAAAGAAAAGGCGACTCAAACCCGGAAAATCAGGAAAAACGAAAAAGGAGAGCAGCTGCTCTCCTTTTTGCTGTCAGAACGCTCAGCGGTCGAGCGTCGCGTCCTTGTCGGGATAGTAGGCCTGGCGGCGGATCTGCGTGCCGGTCTGGCCGGGCTCGAGCTTCTGATACAGATCGTAGAACACGGGAGCCCACTTGGCCATCAGGTCGTTTGCACCCGCCTGATAGAGCTTGACCTGGCTCTCGCTCGTGCAGTCGGAGATGGCCCACAGGGTGTTGGTCAGGAACACGTCGGGCACCACGCGGATCAGCGCGCCGGTGGAAGCCAGGCGGATCGCGTAGCCCTCGCCGGAACGGTTCATGAAGCTGCCGATCACTGCGCCCTTGAGGTTGGCAAGGGTCACGTCCTTGCCCGCGGTCTTGAGCGCTTCGACGTCAGCGGCATAGAACGCATCCGGTTCCAGCGTGCCCAGATAGGCCTTGGCCAGATAGGATTTGACCTGCGCGGCGGCGTTCTTGCGGGCGGAGGCGCTCATGCCGGCCCACTTTTCGGCATAGTAGCGGGTTTCTGCCAGATAGGCGGCCGTGGCGTTGAGGTCGGCGTCGGGCTTGCTGGCGAACCATTCCTTCGGGCCGGTGACGGTCAGGCCGTAGCGGATGCCGCCGCGGACCACGGAAGCGTCGAGGATCGCGCCCTTTTCGTCGATGACGGTGGACATATCGACAGCGCCGGCGACGCCTTCGATGCGCACGCCGTAGGAATGGTAGTAGTCGTTATCGGTGTCGCGGCCGCCGCAGACGTAGTTCTTTTCATTGATGCCGTGATACCAGTACATCCGGATGACCGGGTTTTCCGCCAGCTCCTTGGACTTTTCGCTGCCGGGGTTGGAGCCCATGAAGATGGTCATGCTCTCGGGATCGAGCACGGCTTCGGACTGCGCCAGGCCGGGGATGTTGTTGTAGGACGTGCCCACGGCGTACATTTCACGATACGCCCAGACCGGTTCGCCGATGGCGGCGACGAACTGCGCGTTGGTGACCTTCGTATCGGCGCCAAGCTGCGCGCTGGCGCGGTAATCTTCCTTGTCGATAGGATAGGAGGGCAGGCCGTAGGTGTAGATCCGGCCGTTCACGCCGCGGTAGGTGTCGCCGTAGCTGTACTTGGCGCCCGCCGCGTTGAGCGACTCGAACAGGTCGATGTTGCTCTGCACATAGATGCGGTCGGCCTCAAAGGCGCTGTTTTCGGCCAGCTCATAATAGAGCACAAAGCCGCGCAGATAATCCTGCGCCAGCTCGCGGGCCTGCGCCTGGGTCAGCAGGTTGTTTTCCTTCTGGGAGGCCACTTCGCTCTGATAGGAAGCGCCCGTGATGGTGTCCAGAGCGGGAACGATGTTGTAGTCGGAGGCCTTGACGTAGCCGTTTTCCAGCGCCCAGGCGTCCATGTCGGCAGCGCCGCCCTGGGCGGAGATCTGGCTCATGGCCTTGCGGGCCGCAGAGAGGATGGCCTTGCTCGTGCCCGTCGCGCCCGCGATGGTGTCCACGGAGACGCTGTGCTTTTTCGCCATGGCGGCCGGGATCTTCTTCAGGGCGGTCTTGCCCACTTCGGAAGAGCTGGTGCTCTTGGCGGAGACGTTTGTCAGCACGCCGTCCGTCACGGTAACGGTGACGGTAACGGTTTCGTCAAAGCCCGCCGCGCTGGCGGTGGCGGTGGTCTTGACCTTTGCAAGGGCCATCGACGGCACGAGGCACAGGCAAAGCATCGCTGCACAAAGCAGCAGGCCGAGGGAACGGTTCAGGTGTTTCATTGGAAAATTTCCCCTTCCGTGTTTGTGGTAACAATATCATAACGCTTTCCTTTGAAAAAAGCAACAAAAAGTGGAATAATTGTTCGTTTTTTATAGGCTTTTCCTATTATATAGCACAAGTTTTTCTCTTTTTTGAAAAAAGGCAACCTGTCTGAAAAGAGAGGGGAGAGCTGTCCTGAAAGAGATTGTTTTGTTAAAAAATTGCCGGACTATTCCGAAAAAAAGAACACTTTTTCAGTTGGAAGGAGGGAAGCGCTGCGACCTCTTGAAAAAATGAAAAAAGGCAGACTGAATACAACATGAGAAATAGCATTTCGGACAATACTATTATTCAATAGAATATTGACACGGGTATTTCTTCACAATACAATAGAGGCAACCATGTGTGTGGTTTGTTTCACAATCAGGGAAACCGGCTCTACGAACGCAAACGACGACAGACAGAAAGGCGGGAGCATCATGGCAAAAGCACGTCTGGCATATCTGGTTCAGCCCAAGAACGCAGAGGGCGGCGCGAAGGTGGAACTGCGCGAGCACGAGATCCCCACGCCCGGCCCGGGTGAGATCCTCGTCAAGGTGGAAGGCGCCGGCATCTGCGGCACGGACGTCCACGAATACAAGTACGATCCTTTCGGCATGTGTCCGGTGGTGCTGGGCCACGAGGGCACCGGCGAAGTCGTCGCCATTGGCGAAGGCGTCACCACCGACACCAAGGGCGATCCCATCCGCGTGGGCGACAAGGTGGTCACCTCCGTGCTGCTGTGCGGTCACTGCGACTACTGCCGCCGCTATCCGGAGCTGCCCAACCTGTGCGAAAACCTGGGCGTTTACGGCCTGATCCCCGAGGATAACGTCCACTTCAACGGCTGGTTTGCCGAATACACCCTGGTTCGCAAGAACTCCTCGATCTTTGTGGTCAACGGCATGACCCTTGACGAGAGGATGCTCATCGAGCCGGCCTGCGTGTGCGTCCATTCGCTCAACCGGGCCCGCACCCTCAACATCATCAACTTCAGCTCCACCGTGCTGGTGCAGGGCTGCGGCCCCATCGGCCTGATGCAGATCGCTGTTTTGAAGGCGGCGGGCGTGGTTGACATCATCGCCGTGGACGGCGTGGATCTGCGCCTGGAGCTGGCCAAGGAAATGGGCGCGACGGCCACCATCAACTTCCGCGAGCTGACCACCATCGAAGAGCGCGTCGCCAGGGTCAAGGAGCTGACCCACGGCTTCGGCGCAGACTTCGTGTTCCAGTGCACCGGCGTGCCGCAGGCGGCGGCCGACGCCTACAAGTACGTCCGGCGCGGCGGCGGCTACTGCGAGATGGGCTTCTTCGTCAACGCGGGCGAATGCACCATGAACCCCCATTTCGACCTGTGCAACAAGGAAATCAGCCTGGTGGGCTCCTGGGTCTATGGCGCGAACGAATACATCCACACCCTGGGCTTCCTCCGGAAAGCCAAGGAAATGGGCATCCCGGTGGAGAAGCTGGTCACCGATCACTTCACGCTGGAAGAGTACGTGGAGGCCATGGAAAAGAACATTGCCCTCACCGGCGTCAAGATCGCCCTCTGCCCCAAACACTGACGCGCCCGGCGGGGACGCGCAGGAAGTGTCTTCCTCCTCTTGAGTGGGGGCCCGTATGCCATGCGGGCCCTTTTCCCTGCGCCGGAGCGGAAAGGGGTTGGCCGGGGGCAAAAGGGGCGGCTTTGCCCTTCGCCGGAGGGAGTGAGCGGGCGTGCGCTGCATTTTGAAGCGCGGCGGAGGTTTTTTCCTGCGCGGCGGGTCGTGGCGCGCGCCTTCACCCGGTTTTCCCGCCCCCTGTTCCCCGGACGTTCCCCTTGCAGGATCCCCGTCCTTTCTATATAATAGGACTTAATTATGGGGTTTTGTGCCCTGGGCGCCCTGCCGAAGAACGCGGGACATGGCGACGCCGCCCGGGGCGTTTTGCCGCGGCCGAAAGCGCCTGCCGCCGGACAGCCGGCGAGCTTGCTGCGCCCGGCTGAAAAGTGCGCCCCGGCTTTCGGGCGGGGGAAGAGGAGAGTGGAAGTATGATCGAATATTTTTCCCGGCGGGACGGAAAGCTCTTGCAGCTGGCGGGGTTCGAAGAGGGCTGCTGGGCGCATCTGACCGACCCCACGCCCAAGGAAGTGGCCGTCACGTCGCGCTATTTCGGCGTGGAGGAGGATTTCCTCAAGGCCGCGCTGGACGAGGAGGAATCGGCCCATATCGAAACGGAGGACTGCGGCACGCTGGTGATCGTGGACATTCCCGCCGTGCAGCCGGAAGAAAGATCCTTCATGTATACCACGCTGCCGCTGGGCATCGTCCTGTGCGACAAGGGCATCGTCACCGTCTGTCTGAAGGAGACGACCATCATCGAGGACTTCATGAACGGCCGGGTCAAAAACTTTTCCACCAACAAAAAGACCCGCTTCCTGCTGCAGATCCTCTATCGCAACGCTTCCAAATTCCTCCAGTACCTCAAGCAGATCGATAAAGCCAGCTCCGTCGTGGAAAACGAATTGCATAAATCCATGAAAAACCGCGAGCTGATCCAGATGCTGCGGCTGGAAAAATCCCTGGTGTATTTCTCCACGTCCCTCAAGGGCAACGAGATCGTTCTGGAAAAGCTGCTGCGCTCTTCGGGCATCACCCGCTACCCCGACGACGAGGATCTTCTGGAGGACGTCATCATCGAAAACAAGCAGGCCATCGAAATGTGTACGATCTATCGCGACATTCTCGGCGGCACCATGGACGCTTATGCGTCCGTCATCTCCAATAACCTCAATATCGTCATGAAGCTGCTGGCCGCCGTGACCATCATCCTGAGCGTGCCGCAGATCGTATACAGCCTGTTCGGCATGAACACCGGCGTGCCCTTTGAAGGGACGCTGTCCGGGTTCTGGATCGTGCTGGGCATCTCCGGCGTGCTGACCGCCATCGTCACCATCGTCATGTGGCGCAGGAAGATGTTCTAAAAGCGTCCGGTCATCCGGGCGGCGGGGCGCTTTTTCGAACATTCAAAAAGGAAAACGCAACGCGTCCCGGCGCTGTGCCGCAGGGGCTGCTGCGCAGAACGATTTTTTCAAAAGGCTTCAACGGCGAAAGGCGTGCGCGCGGACGAAGGTTCGGGCAGCGGGGTTTTTTGAAAAAACAGCGCGGCGGGCAAAACAAAAACGCAAAATCATTCCGCCGTCCCCTTCGGGCGGACGGAGCGGGGGTTCTCCCATATTCGGAGGTAGGTACTTTTGGAAAAGCTGCAAATTCGGGGCGGACAGCGCCTGACGGGAACGGTGAGCATCAGCGGGGCGAAAAACGCCGCGGTGGCCATTTTGCCCGCGGCGCTGCTTTTTCCGGGCGTGAACGTGGTGGAAAACCTGCCCGCCATTGAGGACGTGCATCTGCTCGAGGCTATTTTCCGCCACATGGGCGCGGACGTGGAGTTTGACGGCGAAAAAATGCGCATCGACGCGACGCGCATCGACCCGCGGGCGGATTTTGAGCTGGTGCGCGGTATGCGCGCGTCCTATTATCTGCTCGGCGCCATGCTGGGCCGCTTTGGCCGGGCGGAAGTGGCGCTGCCGGGCGGCT
>JAEYFO010000119.1 GCA_023402915.1 Bacillota bacterium
ATCTCGTCCAGATCGATCTGCGCGCCTTCAAGCTGCATGGCCCAGCTGATGTCGCCGGGAATGAGCACCACGTCCTCTTCGCCGATCTCCATCCGCCGCCAGTTCTCCCGGATTTTCTGCCAGTGGCCTTCCCAGTTTCCGCCGAAAATTTCCATGGGCTTGGGGTCGGCTCCGGACAGATGCAGGTCGCTGATGGCGAACAGTTTCATGGACAATTCTTCCTTTCGTCGTGCTTTGCTTTCGTGGCCGCTTCGCGCTCGTCGCGCTTTGCTCTTTGTCGTGCTTTGCTTTCGTGACGCGCTGCTTCCGTTTTGCTTTCGCCGCGCTTTTGCCGCGACGGGCGTTCTGCCTCTTCCATCTTACACGTCCGCCGCCGCGGCTGCAAACAAATTTTTGCGTCGGACGAGCAAAAACGGGCCAAAACAGAAACATGCCGGAACAGGCGCGCTGGCAAAGCCAGACGTTGACCCTTTCCGGCAAAATTTCTGTTCGCCTGTGCGGAGCATTTTTTGAAAAAGAAACGGATTCGACCGACGCTTTTCACCGTTTGCCGTCAATGATCGTTATCGACGTCCCGGTCGTCTTCGTCCTCGTCCTCTTCGTCGTCGCTGTCCGCGTCTTCAAAGCCCAGCTCGCGGTGGATCTTTTCCCGCTCGTCCTCGGGGATGTCCTCCGCCTGCATGGGCACGATCTCCATGTCCAGACCAATATCGTCTTCGTCCACGGAAAGATCGTCGGAACCGTCGCCCTTTGCGGTCTCTTCGTCTGCGGCCTTTCGGTCGTTCAGGCAATAGATGCAGAGTTCCTCGCCGGGGGCGGCGGGATGTTCGCCGCATTCGATGCACATTTCAACGGCGTCGTCCTTGGGCGCTTCGCCCTTCATTTCGCGCTTGCAGATGCTGCAATACTGTTCTTCTTCCCGGATAAAATTAATATCGCATCTGGGGCATTTAATGATACTCATCCAAGAGCCTCCAACCAGCATAATCGCCCGCAGAGCGGCTCGCCCCGCGATAGCTACGACATATTATGCTCAGTGGCTATCCTCTTGTCAAGCCATAAGTAAGGGAAAGCGGGAAAATTTTTCACTGCCGCGGAAATCTCTCATTTTTCTGAAAAGAATTCGAAAGGAACCGTTCGCTGCTTCCTGCTATTCCTGCTCCCCGGCCGCTGCGGACGCCTGCAAACGCGCCGCTTCGATGGCCGCCCTGTCGCAGAGGATCTCGTCGATGCGCTCCGTCACCCGGTCCAGCCCCAGCTTTGCATCCGCCGAAACGGGGATGGCGGGCGTCATGGAGCCGACGGCCTTGGCCACGGCGGCCGCCGCCTGCACCCGCTTGGATTTGGGCAGCTTATCGACCTTGGTGGCAAGGATGGTATAGGGAATGTTGTAGTACTGCATCCAGACCATCATCTGCCGGTCGGCCACGGTGGGATCGTGGCGGGAATCGAGCAGCAGAAACAGATGGGTCACCCGGCCGCTGCGAAGATAGGTCTCCATCAGCTCGCCCCACTTTTCCTGCTCGGATTTGGGCGCTTTGGCAAAGCCGTAGCCCGGAAGGTCCACCAGATAGAACTGCCCGTCGTTGATCTCGAAAAAATTCACCAGACGGGTCTTTCCCGGGGCGGACGACGTGCGTGCCAGCTTGCGGTTGTTGCAAAGGGCGTTGATGAAGCTGGATTTTCCCACGTTGGACTTGCCGACCATGGCGATCTCCGGCGCGCCGCCCAGCTCCGGCTCGGGACTCCCCAGCCCGCAGCTGGTCAAAAACTTCGCTTTTTTGATTTGCAGCATCAGCTCATCACCTCCACGGGGCGCTTTGCGCCGTCCGAACCGTGCAGCGCCGCGTTGTTCCGGACGGGAAGCAGCGCCGTATCGAGCACCTGTTCCAGCCGGGAGGCGAACACCAGACGGATGTTTTTCTGAACGGCTTCCGGGATGTCGGGAAGGTTTTTGCGGTTTTCCTCCGGAAGAACGATCGTATCGATGCCCTCCCGGTAGGCCGCAAGGGTCTTTTCCTTCAGGCCGCCGATGGGCATGACCCGGCCGCGCAGCGTGATCTCGCCGGTCATGGCGACGCCTGCGCGCACAGGGATGCCGGAAAGGGCGGAAACCATCGCCGTGGCCATGGTGATGCCGGCGCTGGGGCCGTCCTTGGGCACGGCGCCCTCGGGGATATGGATATGAATGTCGTTCTTTTCGTAAAAGAGCGGGTCAATGCCCCACTGCGCGCCGTGGGCGCGGATATACGTAAAGGCCGCGTGCGCCGATTCCTTCATCACATCGCCCAGCTGGCCGGTCAGCTCCAGCTTGCCGTTTCCCTTGAGGACGGCCGCTTCCACGCTGAGCAGCTCGCCGCCCACGCTCGTCCAGGCAAGGCCGTTGACCACGCCGACCAGATTTTCCTTTTGGCGCGCTTCGCGCTGATACCGGGGCGGGCCGAGGAGCTTTGCGATCTGCCGGGGCGTGACGGTCACGCGCTTGCGGTTTTCCTCGACGATCTGCACCGCCACCTTGCGGCAGACGTCGGCGATGCGCCGTTCGAGCGAGCGCACGCCCGCCTCGCGGGTATAGTTTTCCACCAGAATGCGCAGGCTTTCTTCCGGGAACACCACCGAACGGGGCGGCAGGCCGTGGGCGGCGATCTGCTTGGCCACCAGATGCTGCCGGGCGATCTCGAATTTTTCCTCGGAAGTATAGCTGCTCAGCTCGATGACGTCCATGCGGTCGAGAAGGGGCCGCGGAATGGTGTCGAGGCTGTTGGCCGTGGTGATGAACATCACCTTCGAAAGGTCGAAGGGCACTTCAAGATAATGGTCGCGGAACGTGGCGTTCTGCGCGCTGTCAAGCACTTCCAGCAGGGCCGACGCCGGATCGCCCCGCACGTCGCTGCACATTTTGTCGATCTCGTCGAGGAGCATGACCGGGTTCATGGAACCGGCCTGCTTCATGCCGCCGATGATCCGGCCGGGGATCGCGCCGATATACGTGCGGCGATGGCCGCGGATGTCCGCTTCATCGCGTACGCCGCCCAGGCTCATGCGCACGAAGCTGCGCCCCGTCGCGTGGGCCACGGACGTGGCGATGGACGTTTTGCCCACGCCGGGCGGGCCGACAAGGCAGAGGATCGCGCCGCCCGCGTCGTTTTTCAGGCGGCAGACCGCCAGATGCTCGATGATCCGATCCTTGATCTTTTCCAGGCCGTAATGCTCTTTGTCGAGCACTTCCCGGGCGTTTTTCAGGTCAAAATTGTCCTCCGTGCTCTTGCCCCAGGGCAGCGCCGCGATCCAGTCCAGATAGTTCTGAATGACGGGCGCTTCGTGGGAGCCGGGGGGCAGCTGGCCAAAGCGGCGCAGCTCCTTTTCGGCTTTTTTGCGCACTTCTTCGGGCAGGGGGAGCGCGTCGAGCGCCTCGCGCATCTGCTCGATCTCCTCGCCCTCTTCTTCGCCGTCGCCCAGCTCTTTGTGGATGATCCGGAGCTGCTCGCGAAGGTAGTATTCCTTCTGGGACTTTTCGACGTTCTTTTTGACCTGATTTTGAATGCGGGCCTCTATTTTCAAAATTTCCGTTTCCCGCTGAAGGATGGAAAGCAGCTTTTCCGCCCGCTGCATCACGCCGAGCGTCTCAAGAATTTCCTGCTTGTCCTCCACCTTGACCAGCACGCCCGCCGCAATGGCGTCGCAGAGCTTTCCGAGATCCTCTTCCACCAGCATGGAAAGGATGACCTCGCTCGAAACCTTGCCGCTGACCCGGCCATAGGCTTCAAACGCCTGGCTGAGCTTTCGGTTCATGGCCTCGGTCATGAGCTCGTCCGGCGCGCCGGTGCTTTCAAGCACTTCCACTTCCGCCTCGAAATAAGGCTCTTTTTTCAAATATTGAAGCACTTTTGCGCGGGACACGCCCTCGACAAACACCCGCGCCGACTCGCCGGGCAGGCGCAGCACCTGCTTGACTACGGCGATGGTTCCGATCTGATAAATATCGTCCGGGCCGAGATCGTTTTTGGACGCTTCCTTCTGGGAAACGAGAAAACAGGTCTGATCCCGGTCCATGGCCTCTTTGATGGCGGCAAGGGTCTTTTCCCTTCCGGCGTCAAAGCTCAGGACCATGTATGGAAAAACCGCAAGACCCCGGAGCGGGATGAGCGGAAGGTGTCGAATGATGGTTTTTTCCTGCATGCGCAGATCCCTCCTGTGCCGCCGCGGCACGCGGGCGCTCCCGCGCCTGCAAAAACCGCGTTTTTGTGTCAAAGTTCGCAGCGAATGGCTCTATTATATCCTGCTTTCCCCCGGCATTGCAAGCCATTGCGCCCCTGCAATCGCTGGGGTTTTTGCCAGTTTCTCCGGAAAAGCGGCTGCGTCCGTCCTTTGCTCGCAGAATTTGCCGGGGATAAATTCCCCGCCGCCTTCCATACTAACGAATGAACTTACGGAGGTGGACGCCCATGGATACGTCAATTCTCATCAATGTGCTGCAGGGGCTTTTGCTGCTTGCGGTGCTGTATTTCGTGTTTCGGCAGAGCAATCGCCGCGCTTCCCTCACGCCCGCTGCCGCGCGCAATTCCGACCGGGAGATGGAAAAACTCCGGCATCTTCGCGCCGTTTCCCTCAGCGAGCCCCTGAGCGAAAAGACCCGTCCCCAGAGCTTTTCGGACATCGTTGGGCAGGAGGACGGCATCCGCGCGCTCAAAGCGGCCCTGTGCGGCCCGCACCCGCAGCACGTGCTTCTTTACGGCCCGCCCGGCGTGGGAAAGACCTGCGCCGCCCGGCTGGTGCTGGAGCTGGCCAAAAATACGCCCGGCTCCCCCTTCCGGCCGGAAGCGCGCTTTGTGGAGGTGGATGCCACCTGCGTGCGCTTTGATGAGCGTTCCATCGCCGACCCGCTCCTCGGCAGCGTTCACGACCCCATTTATCAAGGGGCGGGCGCGCTGGGCAACGCAGGCGTTCCGCAGCCCAAGCCCGGCGCGGTCACAAAGGCCAGCGGCGGCGTGCTGTTCCTTGACGAGATCGGCGAACTCCACCCCATGCAGATGAACAAGCTCCTCAAAGTGCTCGAGGACCGCAAGGTGTTTTTTGAAAGCGCCTATTACACGCCTGACGACCCGGCCATTCCGCCTTACATCCACGACATTTTCAAAAACGGAATGCCTGCGGATTTCCGCCTTGTGGGCGCAACGACCAAATCCCCGCAGGACATTCCCGAAGCCATCCGCTCCCGTTGCATCGAGATCTTTTTCCGCCCGCTGCGCACAAAGGAGCTGGAGCTCATCGCCAAAAAGGCCGCCGAAAAGACCGGCCTTTCCCTCGACCCCGCGGCGGCTGCCCTTGCTTCCCGCTACGCTTCCTCCGGCCGGGAAGCGACGAACATCATCCAGCTGACCGCCAGCCTGGCCATTCAGGAAGGGCGGACGGCCATCACCCGCGCCGACGTGGAGTGGGTGGCGGAAACCTGTCATTACCGCGCCCATGCCGAGCGTAAGATCCCCGAAGAGGATCTGATCGGCTGGGCGAACGGTCTGGCCGTGGCCGCCGACGGGACGGGCGTTCTTCTGGAGATCGAAGCGCTGGCCACGCCCGCCGCGCCCGGCTGCGGCACGCTGCGCATCACCGGCGTGGTGGAGGAAGAAGAGGTCAGCGCCGGCGAACGCCGTCTGCGCCGCAGGAGCACGGCCATGGCGTCGGTGGAAAACGTGCTGACCGTCCTGCGCCAGACCCTTGGGCTGGACAGCCGGGACTACGACCTGCACATCAACATGCCCGGCGGCGTTCCCGTGGACGGGCCGAGCGCGGGGATCGCCATTGCCGCGGCAGTCTGCTCCGCCATGACCGGCTGCCCGACGGACCGCCGCCTTGCGATGACGGGCGAGCTGTCCATTCGCGGCGCGGTCAAACCGGTGGGCGGCGTGCGCGCCAAGATCGAAGCCGCCGCATCGGCCGGGGCGCAGCGGGTGCTCATCCCCGCCGCCAACGCGCCGCAGCCCCACATACCGCAGCAGATCGAAGTGCTTCCCGTTTCCAATTTGAACGAAGCGCTGCTATTCGTCTTTGGCGCTCATGCGCCCGCCGTGCTGAATCGTCCTAAAGAGCAGCCCGCGCAGGAGAGCGTGCTGGCCGCCCAGCCGGAACCCGAAGTTGCCGCGCCGCAGCAGGCAGTTCCTCCTCCGCGCGAACCGGCGGGAAAGGCGTTTTTCTGAAAATCGCATCGCAAAAGAGCGCATCCTCAATAGACGCGCTCTTTTTTAGTTATAGAAGCAACACGATAGAATTTCTCCCTTTTTCTAAAAAATCGGACTGCTTTCCATCAAGCGGTTCCGCCGGGAAAACTATGCTTTGCGCAAAGCGGCCGCATCGTTGAAACCCCTGCTTTTTTGCAAAACACTTTTCGCTTTTGCACGCACGTTTTTCCAAAAATTCTGCTTTGCGGCAGCTCTTTCCGCCGAACGGAACGAACGGCGGGCGGCGCGGGGAATGCGGTTTCGAATTTCTCACCCGGAACGCCGCCGTCAACAGGACAGAAACCGATCGGGTGGCGCAGCACAGTTTCAAAATCCCCCGCTTCTCACCCTGTTCGCGCCGCACAACTCGTTTCCCTCTCCCCCAAAAAACGCCAGACTTTCCCTGAAAAATTCCACAGAAAAAGGAAGCCCCGAAAGGCTTCCCTTTTGCATCGACGCTTCGTTTTTCGTGATTTTCGCTCTGCCGGTTTTCTTCCGGAATTGACGGAATTCCGCTTCCCGCCGCGCTGTCCGCGCCGGGCTTTTCAACGCAAGCCTTCTCCGCTCAATCCTCTTTGCGCGCTTCCTTGAGGAGCTTCTGTTTGAGCTCATACAGCTCGGAGGAGAGGTCCACTTTGTAAACGTGGGGGTTGTAGAGCCTGCGGTAGGCTTCCCAGAACGTGAACAGCTCGTCGGCCGCATAGCGCTGGATCGCGTGGATGTTGGGGCAGCGGTACACCTGCTTGCCGTCGACAAACACGGGCACCAGCAGTTCGCGGGTGTAGTAGTTGGTGATCTTCATGGTCTTCCACGTTTCCACCGGGTCGAAAATGTGCAGCGGCGCGCTTTCGTCGATGGTTTCGTGTTCGAGCATCAAAAGGTCTGCAATGGCCTTGTCATTGTGCTTGTCGTAAATGCGGATGACCTTCTTATAGCCGGGGTTGGTCATCTTGGCGGGGTTGTCGCTCAGCTTGATCTTGGGAACGAGCACGCCGTCGCATTCTTCGGCCGCCATTTTGTACACGCCGCCGAGGGAGGGGTTGTCGTCGCTGGTGATGAGCTTCGTGCCCACCGCCCAAACGTCGATGGCCGCGCCCTGCATCTGAAGGTCGCGGATGAGCATTTCATCCAGATCGCCGGAGGCAAAGATCTTCGCGTCGGGGAATCCTGCCTCGTCGAGCATCCTGCGGGCCTCGCGGGAAAGATAGGCAAGGTCGCCGCTGTCAAGGCGGATGCCCAGCGGCTCGTAGCCCTTTTCGCGCAGCTCGCGGAATGCGATGATGGCGTTTGGCACGCCGCTCTTGAGGGTGTCGTAGGTATCGACCAGCAGCATACAGGCGCTGGGATAAATGTCGGCATAGGCGCGAAAGGCCGTCAGCTCGTCGGGGAAGCTCATGACCCAGCTGTGGGCGTGGGTGCCCTTGACGGGAATGCCGAACAGCTGGCCGGTCAGGACGTTGCTGGTGCCGCAGCAGCCGCCGATATAGGCAGCGCGCGCGCCATACGTTCCCGCGTCGGGACCCTGGGCGCGGCGCAGGCCGAATTCCATCACGTCCGCGTCTCCCGCCGCATACTTGACGCGGCTGGCCTTCGTGGCGATGAGCGTCTGATGGTTGATGATGTTGAG
>JAEYFO010000150.1 GCA_023402915.1 Bacillota bacterium
TCCTTGAACGTCTTGTATTCCCGGATCTGGCGCAGCAGCGCTTCTTCCGGATCTTCCTCCTCCGCCGGAACCGGAACGGGACGGGGCAGCAGCGAACGGGACTTGATGAGCAGCAGCGTCGCCGCCATGGCGGCAAATTCGCTCGCGGTATCCGGGTCGAGCGTGCCGATCTGATCCATATAGGCCAGATATTGGGAGGTGATTTCGGAAATATATATTTCCTTGATGTCCATTTCCGCCTTTTCGATCAGATGGAGCAGCAGATCGAGCGGGCCTTCAAACTGTGCCAACGAAACCTGATACATGCGCTTTCGCTCCCGTCAGGCCAGTCCGAAAAGGTGCAGGCTGGTATTGAGCATGAAATTCAAAATGCCGTTGACGCCCCAGTTGAGTACGGGCGTGAGCACATTAAACACCACCAGGATCATCAACACGATGGAACCGTAGCGCTCCATTGTCCAGAACAAATTCAGATTGTTCACCTTGCCCAGCAGCAGGCTCTTGAGCACCCGATAGCCGTCCAGCGGCGGGATGGGAATGAGGTTAAAGACCAGCAGACCCAGATTGATGCTCAAAAAGGCCAGCAGAAACTCTTGGAGTACACCAGCCGCCGTGACGCTTCCACCAAACGCTACAAGCGCGACCCAGGCCAGCGTCGCCACAAAGGCCAACAGAAAGTTCATCGCCACACCGGCGATGGAAACGATCAGCTCGCCCCAACGGCCATGCTTGAGACGGTTCGGGTTGACCGGGACGGGCTTGGCCCAGCCAAAGCCCACCAGCATCATACTCAAAAATCCCAGCGGATCCAGGTGGCGGAACGGATCGATGCTCATGCGCCCGGCGTCTTTTGCCGTGCTGTCCCCCAGGCGATAGGCCGCAAAAGCGTGCCCCCATTCATGAAACGACAGCGCCACAATCACGGCGACCAGACGGCACACCAGCGCCAGAGGGTCGTTGAGCATATTCCAAAGCATTCGTATCGATTCCTTTCTGAAAAGCCGCGCCCGCGCATCAGCCTCTCTTCGAAGAAGAATCGCGCTGCGCGGAGACTTTCTGCGCAATTTTCAAACAGCTTTACAGCATACAGTATACTTGATTGGCCCGCGGGGCGCAACTGTCGTTGTTCAAAAGCCGCTTTCCGGCGATTTTTCATTTGGGCAGCAGCATTGGCAGCCCTTGAGAAGCACCGTCAAGCGTTGGCGTTTGGGACCCAACGTTTGGCCGGAAATATAGGACGATAGCATTGGAAGCAGTAACGTTTAAGAGTCAGCATTGAGCGGCGGTTTGGGAGAGAATATTTGGATGGCGGCGTTTGAACACAATAGTGTTCAGGCAGCAGGGTTGTGGGCGGCGGCGTTTAAGAGACGACGTTCGAATAACAGTGTTTGAGCGGCGATGTTTGAACAGCTTTGCAAAACCCTCTTGTTTCCCTTCCGGAGCCGGTTCTCCACTGTTTTCTCCTTTCTTTTCCCCCTTTTCTTTACCCTCTTTTTGCCCTTTCCCGGAACCATATTGGGAATACTCCCGACTTTCTGAAGTGAAACCCACCTATCCGCCTCACGCAGCGGTTCGCTGGTTTATGTTTTCGCTCTGCATGGCCGCTGTTGCACGATCGGATAAATTTCTCAGAAAATTCAAAGGTTTCATCCATATCCGTCCTGTTTGTTATCCCGGCAAAAAGCGTTTCTTTTTCTGTTCAAGCAATCCGCTCTTCTTTCCGGGCATACAAAAACGGCGCATACTTTCGTATGCGCCGCATTGGGTTTGGAGTGAAACCGCCCGAAGTTTCTTACTTCTTCGCGTCGGCGTTGATCTTGGCCTGAGCAGCAGCCAGGCGAGCGATCGGCACGCGGAAGGGAGAGCAGGAAACGTAGGTCAAGCCGATGTTGTGGCAGAACTCGACGGAGGACGGATCGCCGCCGTGCTCGCCGCAGATGCCCATCTTGATGTCAGGACGCACGGAGCGGCCCAGCTCAGCAGCCATCTTCATGAGCTTGCCAACGCCCTTCTGATCCACGCGGGCGAAGGGATCGGACTCGTAGATCTTCTTGGCGTAGTATTCGCCCAAGAACTTGCCGGCGTCGTCACGAGAGAAGCCGAAGGTCATCTGGGTCAGGTCGTTCGTGCCAAAGGAGAAGAACTCGGCTTCGGTCGCGATCTCGTCCGCGGTCAGAGCGGCGCGCGGGATCTCGATCATGGTACCGACCTTGTAGTCGATCTTGACGCCCTTTTCTTCCATCACCTTGGCGGCGGTGGCGACGACGACGTCCTTGACGTACTTGAGCTCCTTGACTTCGCCCACGAGAGGAATCATGATCTCGGGATGGATGTCGTAGCCGGTCTCTTCGCGGGTCTCGATGGCCGCTTCGATGACCGCACGGGTCTGCATCTCGGCGATTTCAGGATAGGTGACAGCCAGACGGCAGCCGCGGTGACCCATCATGGGGTTGAACTCATGCAGGCTGGCGATGGTAGCCTTCAGATCGTCGACGGCGAGGCCCATATCCTTGGCCAGAGCGACGATGTCCTCTTCGGCGGTGGGCAGGACCTCGTGGAGCGGGGGATCCAGGAAGCGGATGGTCACAGGACGGCCGCCCATGGCCTTGTAGATGCCCTTGAAGTCTTCCCTCTGCATGGGCAGCAGCTTGGCCAGAGCCTTGCGGCGCTCTTCTTCGGTCTTGGAGACGATCATCTCGCGCATGGCGGGAATACGATCCGCGTCGAAGAACATGTGCTCGGTACGGGTCAGGCCGATACCCTGAGCGCCGAACTCGACAGCCTTGGCGGCATCATAGGGCGTATCGGCGTTGGTGCGAACCTGCAGGGTGCGGACTTCGTCAGCCCAGCCCATGATGGTGGCGAAATCGCCGGACACTTCAGCGGGACGGGTTTCGATGGCGCCGATGTAGACCTTACCGGTGGAACCGTCGAGGGAGATCCAGTCGCCTTCCTTGACGAGGTTCTCGCCGATGGTGCAGGTCTTGGCAGCCTCGTTGACGCGGACTTCGCCACAGCCGGCGACGCAGCAGGAGCCCATGCCGCGGGCAACGACCGCAGCGTGAGAGGTCATGCCGCCGCGAGCGGTGAGGATACCTTCGGAGGCATGCATACCTTCGATATCTTCAGGAGAGGTTTCCAGACGGACCAGGACGACCTTTTCGCCGCGCTCGGAAGCCGCAACAGCTTCTTCAGCGGTGAAGTACACGCGGCCGCAGGCGGCGCCGGGGGAAGCAGCCAGACCAGTAGCAGCAGCCTTGGCGGCCTTGAGGGCAGCGGGGTTGAAGGTGGGATGGAGCAGGCTGTCAAGAGACTTGGGATCGATCTTGAGCAGAGCTTCTTCCTTGGTGATCATGCCTTCAGCCACCAGATCGACGGCGATCTTCAGAGCAGAAGCAGCGGTACGCTTGCCGTTACGGGTCTGCAGCATGAAGAGCTTGCCTTCCTGGATGGTGTATTCCATATCCTGCATGTCACGATAGTGATCTTCGAGGATATGAGCGGTCTTGACGAACTGCTCGTACACTTCGGGCATCTCATCGGCCAGCTTGGCGATGGGCTGAGGCGTACGGATACCGGCGACGACGTCTTCGCCCTGAGCATTGATGAGGTATTCGCCGTAGAGCTTCTTTTCGCCGGTGGAGGGGTCACGGGTGAACGCAACGCCGGTGCCGCTCTTGTTGCCCATGTTGCCGAAGACCATGGCCTGCACGTTGACGGCAGTGCCCCAGTCGCCGGGGATGTCGTTGAGACGGCGATACACGATAGCGCGGGGGTTGTCCCAGGAACGGAACACGGCCTTGACCGCTTCCATCATCTGCTCGCGGGGATCCTGCGGGAACTCGCGGCCCATTTCTTCCTTATAGAGCACCTTGTAGCGCTTGACGACTTCCTTGAGGTTGTCAGCGGTCAGATCGGTGTCGAACTTGGCGCCGTTCTCTTCCTTGACAGCGTCGAGGATGGCTTCGAACTTGGCCTTGTCGATCTCCATGACGACGTCGGAGAACATCTGGATGAAACGACGATAGCTGTCGTAAGCGAAACGCTCGTTGTTGGTCTTCTTGGCCAGGCCGTTGACCGTCTGGTCGTTGAGGCCCAGGTTGAGGATGGTGTCCATCATGCCGGGCATGGAAGCGCGGGCGCCGGAACGGACGGACACGAGGAAGGGATCTTCGGGATCGCCCAGCTTCTTGCCGTTGATCTCTTCGATCTTGACGAGAGCTTCGTTGATCTGCTCAACGATTTCGGGAGCGATGGTCTTGCCGTCCTCGTAGTAACGGGTGCAGGCTTCGGTGGAAACGGTGAAGCCCTGGGGAACCGGCAGTCCGAGCCTGGTCATTTCAGCCAGGTTGGCGCCCTTGCCGCCGAGCAGATTCCTCATATCAGCGTTGCCTTCGCTGAAGAGGTAGACATACTTGTGTGCCATTGATTTTCCTCCTACTGTGTGATCTTGAAAGAAAAACTTGAGTGGTGCTTCGAACAATGCCACTATATTATAACGTATGATTTGTGCCTTTTCAAGCCTGCGGCGCGCTCTCTTCCGCCCGTGCGGCGGATTTTATTCCGTAAAATTTCCGTTTTCTTTCGGAAGGTCTGTACGCAAACCGGGTGCTTCGCCCTCTTTTTGAAAAATCGCGCTGCTCAGCGCAGCGCTTCTTCTTTCCAAACCAAGCCCGTCAGCAAGTCCGGCAGTCCGACCCGAAGGCCCGCGTGGTGCGCGGCATAGGGCGGCACAAAGAACCGAAGATCCTTCTGCACGCTCTCCGGCAGACGGACTTTATCCATTTGATCCATCGGGAGCGCCAGCATCCGCCGCATGGCTTCGAGCGTCAGCGGTTCGACCCGCTTTCCGCCGTGTACCGCGCCGCAGGCGGCGCACAATCCGCCGAACTGCTCCGACAGCCGCCCCTTTTCGTAGGTGGACTTCCCGCAAAGGCCGCAGCGCGTCGTGGCGGGCGCGTAGCCCATCTGATCGAGCAGCTTAAGCAGAAAGCACAGCAGCAGGTCGACCAGCGGCGCAGTTCCGTAGCAAAGAAAGCTCAGCGTGTAATAAGCCAGCTGGAACAGCGCCGGGGCGCTTTGCTCCTCCTGCATCACTTCCTGACAAAGGCCCATCACATAAGAAGCCGCCGTCAGCTTTTCCACGTCGAGCCGCAGATCGTAAAACGTTTCGCGCAGGTCGCACTGGTTCAAGGAATAGCGCTCTTTGTTGAGAAAAAGCACGAATTCCCCGTAGCAGAAGGGCTGCGAGCAGGCCAGCAGCGGGCTCTTTGGCCGGCGGCAGCCGCGGGAGGACACCGTCAGCTTGCCGCGGTCCGGGGTCAGGATGGTCAAGATCCGGTCGTTTTCCTTATAGTTGACGCAG
>JAEYFO010000169.1 GCA_023402915.1 Bacillota bacterium
TCTCAGCCGGACTAAGCAGGGCTAGGAGATCGCCGTCGTGGGCTAAAGCCAAACCACGGCCCGATACGCCGGAATGCGCGTCGGGAAGATCCTCATGCGCACGATGATCCTTTCGGGCGCGCTGTGCGGTCTGGTGGGCTTTTTGCAGGTGTCCGGCGCGGACTATACCCTGACGGATACCACGGCGGGCGGCGTGGGCTTCACGGCCATCACGGTGGCGTGGATGTCCAAGCTGAACCCGGCGGTGATGACCGTTGTGGCGCTGGCCATTGCGGTGCTGGAAAAGGGCTCGAACAAGATCCAGACCACCTTCAAGATCCCCGCGTCGGCGGCGGACGTGCTCACGGGTATCGTGCTGTTCTTCCTGCTCGGCTGCGAGTTCTTTATCAACTACAGGCTGGTGTTCCGCCACAAGAGCGCCGCAAAGCCGGAGAAGGAGGAAGCCCATGGCTGACGCATTGAACCTCGTTATCAACCTGCTCAGCGCCGCAGTGCTGGCCGGAACGCCTCTGCTGTTCGGCACGCTGGGCGAAATTCTGACGGAAAAGTCCGGCAACCTCAACCTGGGCGTCGAAGGCATGATGTTCATGGGCGGCGTGGCCGGCATCGCCGGGGCGTATTACTACGAGCTGGCGGCGGGCGCGGCGGCTTCCGGCGTGGTGGCGGCGCTCATCGCCGTGGTCTGCGCGTTCCTGTGCGGCATGTTCGGCGCGCTGATCTACAGCTTTTTGACCATCACCCTGCGGGCAAACCAGAACGTGACCGGCCTGACGCTGACCATTTTCGGCACGGGCTTTGCCAATTTCTTCGGCGAGCACATCGCCCAGAACGCGGCGGGCGGCTATGCGGCCGTGGGCGACGCGACGAAGGCGGTGTTCGGCGGCGTGCATGTTCCCGTGCTTTCGGATATCCCCTACGTGGGGAAGCTGCTGTTTTCCTATAATTTCATGGTGTATCTGGGCGTTGCCGCGGCGCTGGTGCTGGCGTGGTTTTTCCTGCGTACCCGCGTGGGTCTGAACCTGCGGGCCGTGGGCGAAAATCCGGCGACGGCCGATGCGGCGGGCATCAACGTCACGCGCTACAAGTATCTTGCCACCTGCATCGGCGGCGGCATCTGCGGCGTGGGCGGCATGTACGTGGTCATGGTCACCTGCAACGGCGTCTGGGTGCATAACTGCGTCAACGGCCTGGGCTGGATCGCCGTGGCGTTGGTCATCTTTGCGGCCTGGAGCCCCAAGCGGGCGCTGCTGGGCTCGCTGGTGTTCGGCGGCCTGTCCATTCTGCGGCTGTATGTGCCGCTGAGTATCCCCATGCAGATCTACGACATGATGCCCTATGCGGCGACGGTGCTGGTGCTGATCGTGACGAGCATCCGCCAGAGCCGGGAAAAGACCCAGCCCGCCAGCTGCGGCCTGAACTATTTCCGCGAAGAGCGATAGCGATTTTTCAGCGACGGAACCACCGGCGTGGGAAAGCTCCTGCGCCGGTGATTTTTTGTATTTTTGGAAAAAGTGCGAAAAGAAAACGGGATTTGCCCGGCGCGCCGTTTAACCCAAACGAGAAGAAAGGACGGAGGGGAACGAAATGCGCGGTGCGGGAAAGGCGTTTTTTGCGGTGTTAACGGCGGCTGCGACGGCGACCGGGACATTTTTTGGAATTTCAGCCCTTGAAAAAAGCCAAAGCGAACAAAAGCCCAGGGCGATTTTTCCGGCCATGACGGACGACGCGGGCAAGGCGTTCGGCCAAACTGCGGGAAATTTCTGCGTGGAGCTTCCCTTTGCGGGCGAAAAGCAGCGCATGCAGTTGTGCCGCCTTTCGCTCAGGGGGATCGGCTGGGTGCAGATGCTTTGGAACAGGCTGGACGGCGAAGCGGACGCTCAGGCGGAGAAGGAGTTTGGGCAGGAGGAAAGCGCGCCGGCGTCCGGCAGGGCAACGGAACCGAAAGGAGAATCGGGAAAAACAACGGAAACGACTGAAACGAAAAATAAATCGCCCAAAAATCGGACAAATTCTTCAAAAAACGAGACAAATCGCCCGTCGGATACGCCGAAAAACGAGACGGAACAAAGCGACGGGGACGTGACCTACGTTCGCGTATTTCCGGCGGGATCCAAAGAGGACGTGACCTTTGTGGCGGTCGATTGAAAGGAATTTAGGCAGGCGGAACGGAGGAGCCGCTTGTCCACTTTCTTAAAAAAGACGAACATAAGTTGCCAAAAAGGTTGACAATGCGCGGCAAAAGCTGGTAACCTATAAAAACGACGAAAACGAATGAAATGGACCGAGCGGATCGGTTCTCTTTTTTGCGATTTGACAGGGGGAAAACATGGCGCATAGTTATACGGCGAGCGACATCAAGGTGCTCGAAGGGCTGGACGCCGTCCGGATGCGGCCGGGCATGTACATCGGCAGCACCGGCGCGCGGGGGCTTCACCACATGCTCTGGGAGATCGTGGACAATTCCATCGACGAGGCGGCCAACGGCTTTGCAGACCGGGTGGACATCGTGATCCATAAGGACTGCTCCGTCACCGTCGCGGACAACGGCCGCGGCATTCCTGTGGGCATCCACGAGAAGCTGGGCGTTTCGGGCGTGGAAGTGGTCTTTACGCAGCTCCATGCCGGCGGCAAGTTCGGCGACGACAACTATGGCTATTCCGGCGGCCTGCACGGCGTGGGCGCGTCGGTGGTCAACGCCCTGTCCAAGTGGCTCACCTGCGAGGTCTATCTGGGCGGCAAGGCCTACCGGCAGGAATTTGCCAGCGTCGAGGAAAAGGGGAAGATCATCTCCGGCAAGCCCCTTGCGCCGCTGGCGGAGACCGGCCGCACGCGCAAAAGGGGCAGCAGCGTGACGTTCCTTCCGGACGACCGGGTGTTTGAAACCATCGAATGGAACGCCGAGACCATTGCAAGGCGTCTGCGGGAGCTGGCGTTTTTGAATAAGGGCGTGACGCTGACCCTCCTTGACGAGCGGCAAAAGGGCGCACAAGTGCGGACGTTCTTTGCCGAGGGCGGCCTGTCGGATTTTGTTCGCTTCCTCAACGCTGAAAAGACCTGCCTTTTCGATACGCCCATTCAGATCGAGGGGCGCAGCGGCGACATTGTGGTTCACGCCGCCATTCAGTATAACGACGGCTATACGGAGTCGCTGTTTACCTACGTCAACAACATTCCCACCACCGAAGGCGGCACCCATGAAACGGGGTTCAAGAGCGCCATTGCCAAGGTGATGAACGATTTTTGCCGCCGTACAGGCGTGCTCAAGGAAAAGGACGCGAACCTTTCCGGCGAGGATTTCCGCGAGGGCATGACGGCCGTGCTGGCCATTCAGATGAAAAACGTCCAGTTTGAAGGGCAGACCAAGACCCGCCTGGGCAACACCGAGGCCCGCGCCGCCGTGGAAAGCGTGGTCATGGAGCAGCTTTCCACCTTCCTTCAGGATCTTCGAAATGGCGAGCTGGGCGCAAAGCTGGCGGACAAGGCGCTGCGGGCGGCCAAAGTGCGCGAAGCGGCCCGGAAAGCCAAGAGCATGGCCCGGGAAAAGAGCAAGCTGGAAAACGCGCCGCTGGTGGGCAAGCTGGCCAGCTGCACGGGAAGGGATTACAAGCGAAACGAGCTGTTCATCGTCGAGGGCGACTCGGCCGGCGGCTCGGCCAAGCAGGGACGCGACCGGCATTTTCAGGCCATATTGCCCCTTCGCGGCAAGCCCCTCAACGCCGAAAAGAAGCGGCTCGATCAGGTGCTGGCCAACGACGAGTTCCGCTCCATCATCACGGCGCTGGGCACGGGCATCGACGAGGGCTTTGACATCAAGGGCCTCAAATACGACAAAGTCATCATTCTTTCCGATGCGGATCAGGACGGCGCGCACATCCGGGCGATCCTGCTGACGTTCTTCTTCCGCTATATGAAGGAGCTGATCACAGAGGGACACGTCTATATCGGCATGCCGCCGCTTTACAAGGTGCAAAGCGGCAAAAAGGTCATTTACGCCTACGACGACAGCCAGCTGGAAAAGGCCATCCGCGCCGTGGGCAAGGGCTACGCCTTGCAGCGCTATAAGGGCCTTGGCGAGATGAATCCCGCTCAGCTCTGGGAAACGACCATGGATCCCGAGGCCCGTTCGCTCATGCAGGTCACCATTGAGGATGCGGCGGAAGCCGACCGGATGATCACCATTCTCATGGGCGACAAGACCGAGCCGCGCAAGGCGTATATCAGCCGCTACGCCAATTTCAACAAGATCGACACCTTCCAGGGCAGAGAGGAGGAATAAGCCATGGCGAAAAAAACGGCGGGCGAGCCGCCAAGAGAGCAGCCGCCCATCATCATGACCATGGAAGAAGTGCTGCACAATTCCATGATGCCCTATGCAGAATACGTCATCCTCGACCGGGCGATCCCCCGGGTGGAGGACGGCCTCAAGCCCGTGCAGCGGCGTATCCTCTATACCATGCTGGAGCTGGCCAACACGCCCGACAAGCCCCACCGCAAGAGCGCCCGCATCGTCGGCGACTGCCTGGGCAAATACCACCCCCACGGCGACAGCTCGGTCTACGACGCGCTGGCCCGCATGGCGCAGCCCTTCTCGCTGCGCGGCCCGCTGGTGG
>JAEYFO010000171.1 GCA_023402915.1 Bacillota bacterium
CACACGTCGATCTGCGCGTCCGGCGCAAACCGTTCAAAGCCCAGCAGCGCCACATCGACGCCGCCGAACACCGCCTTGAGGCTCGCGCCGCGGAACTCTTCGCCGCCCGCGTTCTTTTCGTCGCCCCAGAACACCGCCGTGGAGCGAATGAAGCCGTCCGCGCTTTCATAATTGCAATTCTGCCGCCGCGTGCTTTCGTCCTTCGCGCTGCCGCTCTCCTGCGCGCCTTCCGGCTCCACTTCCACGTTCACGTGAACGCTTTCCCTGCGCTCAAAGAGCATCTGTGCGCCGATGATAATGACGACGATGCCGCCGACCACGCCCCAATGGATGCCGGGCAGCACGCCCAGCCGGGCCAGCAGCCACCAGCCGCCCAGCAGCACCACGAGGAACCCCCAGATGGTCACGCGCCGCGCGCTGTAGCACATGGACAGGCCGCAGAGGATCACCAGCACCGGCCAGATCACCTTCCAGAAAACGCTCCACACGCCGCCCGTTTCCACGCCCAGCGCGTTCAAAAGCAGCAGCACGCCCGCCGCCAGAACCAACAGTCCCCAGGGATTGAATTTGCGCATGAACTTCCTCCTTCCAGTCGAGAAACGCTGCTTTGTTTCTTTCACTTTTCGTCCAGAAAATCGATCTTCGCTGCGGCGTGATCGATATGTTGTTTCGCATTGACGCGCTTTCCGTTTGCCGTCCAGTCTGCATGAAAAACGCTTTCTCTTTGCAGGCGCTTTCCGGCATTTCAGCCCTCAGCGCGCGCCCAGCACCGTCCGGCGGCACCGTCCGGCAATGATATCGTAGAGCTTGTAGCGCGCCGACGAGATGATGACCGTCGTGCCCTGCTCCACCGGCCCGATGCAAAATTCCAGCTTTGCCCGCGCGCCGTTGGCGCCCGCCCGGCTCGCGCCCACGCAGGACTGCTGCCAGAAGCGGATGTTTTCGACCACCTCGGCCTCGTTTTTGCCGCTGATCTCCTCCACGAGGGTGGACGGATCCTTCGGGTCGGCATAAATGCCGTCCGTCGAAGTGAGGATGACCAGATATTTCGAATGCACCAGCGTGCTGATGACCGATGCCGTTTCGTCGTTATCGATGCACTCCACCAGATGAGTGCCCGCGCCGACGCGTTCCTGCAGGTTCATCATTTCCCACTTGCGGTTTTCTTCGAAGGAAACCGGGTCGTTGTAATTGACGATGGGAATGGCGTTCTGCGCCGGGCAGCGCATCAGAAAGCGGCGGATATGCTCCCGTTTTTCCGGATCGTTGAAATGGGTGTGCTCCACCAGCAGCTGCCGCACGGAATACTGCGGCGGCACGAACCGGCGGTAATTTTCCATCAAAATCGCCTGCCCCTGCGCGGCGTAATCGGTCTTGAGATCCTCGTCGTCGCCCAGCAGCTCCAGGCCGCTGTTGCGGTGCATATGGTCCAGACGGCCGATCTCCACCGCGCCGGAGCTGACCCAGATCATGCCCGGCCGCAGGCATTCGCCGATACGCGAAAACACGTTGTAGTCCACCGCGCTTTCCTCCCGCCGGATGAGCGCCATGGAGCCGATTTTTCCGACGATCTCAAAGTCAAACTTGCTCATACCTACCCGATGATCCTCCCCGGCTGTGCGCCGTCTTTTGAACTGTGGATGAAAAAGCCCCCTGCTCCCCTTTTGCAGCGCGCAATTTTTCGCGGGGCTTTTGCGCAAAAAAGCCGCAGCGGAGCGTTCTTTTCTTCCGCCGCGGCTTTCATTTTACCGCATTTTTCTCTCCTTCACAAGGCCGCCCTTCGTTTTGCGGGCGGGGAAGGATACATTTTTATTGCAGCACGTTGACCCATTTATCCGAACGAATGCGGCGCATACCGAGGAGCACCTTGACCGTATCGCCCGCCACGGTGGAAAGGAACATCGCCCACAGCGGCCAGTGGAGCACCAGGCCGGTCAGATAGGCCAGCGGCAGCGAGACGCACCACAGGCCGGTCAGATCGGCGATGCTGGCATAGCCGGTGTCTCCGCCCGCGCGCAGGATGCCGATGACGATCGTATAGTTGAGCGAATAGATCCAAAGCACGCTGCAATAGACCCGCATCACGCCCAGCGCCATCTCGTGCACCTGATCGGACACCCGGAACAGCAGCATGAACAGCGGCAGCGCCAAATGGAGCAGCAGCCCCACGCAGAACACCGCCAGGGGCGTAAGCACCAGCATCCGCTTGGCGTAGGTCTTGCCCCGCTCCACGTTGCCTTCGCCGATGCAGTTGCCCACCAGAACGCCGCAGGCAGAACCCAGGCCGGCCATCATCACGAAGCCCAGACGGTCCACGGTATTGTAGATCTGCATGGCCGCCTGCGTCTGCGTGCCCAGGATGCCGTAAAGCACGGTGTACATCGTGATGCCCAGCGACCAGAGCGCCTCGTTGAAGAACACCGGCAGCGACACGCGGAAGAACTCCCTGAGGAGCTTTTTATCGAAGGAGAACAGCTCCTTGAGCGACGCGGCGACAGGGTTTTTGCGCTTGTAGCTGACCGCCAGCAGCAGCGCCGCGTTGACGACGGACGCGATGGTCGTGGCGATGGC
>JAEYFO010000181.1 GCA_023402915.1 Bacillota bacterium
GGTTCAAAAATTCCCGGGCAAGCACAGCGCAAAGCGGCCGGATGGCCAGCGGCGTGAGGGGCTCAAGTTCTTCGCGGAACTGCGTGCGGACATCCTGCTGGTCGCTGTCTTTGATGCCGCGGCGCAAAACGGAATTGATCCGAAGAAGCGCTTCCCGCGACCAAGCGCGCATATCGCTGCTGCCGACAGAAAACACGCCGTAAAGCTGATCGTCGCTCAGAGCGTCCAGCACTTCGGGCCGCAAAGAGGCCAGCTCCGCCGGAAGGATGAGCGTTTCCCACTGCTCTGCGGTGAGCGTTCTTCCGTCGCCCAGGCTTCGAAGCTCGCTTCCCTCGGGTGCGGCCAGCGCCTTTTGCCGCCGGAGGGTTTCCGCGTCGGCGCGCACCCGGTCGAGCGCATCAAAAAAGTCCGCTGCGCCGTTCGTCAGGCTTGCAAGAATTTCTTCGTCGGTCTTATAGACCTTCTCGACAGAGCTGCTCGCCTGCAGACGCTTGGCCACCGTCGCGTCCTCGTCGTACATATCCCGGGGCGCAAGGATGTCCTCGCTGAGCACGTCGCCCACGGATATGGGGCGCAGCGACTGCGAAACGGACAGCGCCACGCAGGCCGACGAGACCGCCAGCACCAGCAAAAAAGCGCCCAGCAGGATCAGCTTTTTGCGATCGAGCCTGCGGCGGGCCTGTTCGGCTTCCTCCGGCGCTTTTTTCTTCGTCGGGTTCATCGATTTCCTCCTCTGGGTTCCTGCCGCTGCTTTTCCGCTTTTTCGTAGGCAAGGATGATTTTCTGAACCATTTCGTGGCGCACCACGTCCTTGTGCGTCAGATAAACGATGGCAAGATCCTCGACATTTTTCAAAACATTGGACGCGTGGATCAGGCCGGAACGCTTGTCCCCCGGCAGATCGATCTGCGTCACGTCGCCGGTGACGATGACTTTCGAGCCCTCGCCAAAGCGGGTCAAAAACATTTTCATCTGCTCGATGGTGCAGTTTTGCGCCTCGTCGAGGATGATGAAGGCATCGTTGAGCGTGCGGCCGCGCATATAGGCCAGCGGCGCCACCTCGATCGCGCCGCGCTCGGAGAGGGCTTTGAACTGATCCATCCCGAGAAAATCATACAGCGCGTCATAGAGCGGCCGAAGATAGGGATCGACCTTGTTTTGCAGGTCGCCGGGCAGAAATCCCAGCTTTTCCCCCGCCTCGACAGCCGGGCGGGTCAGGATGATCTTGCTCACCTCTTTGTTTTTGAAGGCGAGCACCGCCATGGCCACGGCCAGATAAGTCTTGCCCGTGCCGGCCGGGCCGATGCCGAACACGACCGTATTGTCCCGAATGGCCTGAATATAGCGCTTCTGGCCGAGCGTCTTGCAGCGCACCTGCCGGCCGCGATGGGTAAAGGCGATCACGTCGGAGGAAATATCGCTGATGAGCTGGGCGTTGCCTTCTTTGGCCAGCTCGATGGCGTAACGGATGCGCTTTTTATCGACGGATTCCCCCGCCGCAAGGAGGTCGAGCAGCTTTTCGATGACCACGCGGGCCAGCTCCGTCTGCTCCAGTTCCCCTTCAACGGCAATTTTCTGTTCCTTTGTGCCGATCCTGACGCCCAGTTCTTCTTCCAAAACGGAAACGTTTTCATCAAAATTTCCAAAAAGCAGCGAGAGCTGTTCCATGGATTCCACGTCGATAAACGCCGTGCTCTGCGGTAGCTGATTCATCAAGTTCCTTCCAGATTCCGGCGGCAAGCGGCCAGACGCCCCTGCCGCGCTGTGATGGTGTTATGGGGTTTCGTTGGCCGCGGCGCGCGGAACGCTCCTTGCGATGGGTTCGAGCGTTTCGATCACGGCGACCGCTTCCACACCCGTTTGCGTGCGGGTATAGGTAATGGTGCTTTCCACGATCCGGGCGTTTTTCGGGATGGACTGCGCCGCTTTGGCCCAGGCCGCTTCCCCGGCCTGACGGCGCATTTCCTCCTCCGTGCGCCGGGCGCTTTGCTCCGCCACTTCCAGCCGGCGCTCATGCGTCACGGAAAACGGCAGATAAAACCCCGCCGCGGAAAACGTTACGGTTCGTTCCACGTCGTATTCTTCAAACTCCGGCGGCGGCGACGCTTCGATCGACCCGACCGTCACGCAAAGCGCTTCCTGCGTCCGTCCCGTGCGCTGTTTTTCCACGACGGACGCGCCGGCCTGCGCCTTTGCCGTATACCAGATGCGGCCCAGCGCCTCCGCCCGCGCATGGACGGCGTACAGCTCGCCCGTTGCGCCGCTTCCGCGCCGGATCCCTTCTACAAGCAATTCGCCCTCAAGGACCCTTTGTCCTTCTTTTACGGCCGCTCTTCCTTCAAAAACGTCAAGAGAAGCCAGCAATGCGTCCTTTTCCGCCACGATATCCGCCGGTTCGTCCGCGCTGAGAAATTCCGGCGCTTCGGCCTCTTCGATCAGTTCGACCCGAAGAACGCCGCCATCGAGCGTCACGCCCGCCCAGGAAACGCCCGGACAGTCCAGAATGATCCGGTTGCTCAGCGCCGCAGGATCCACGTCTTTTCGAAGCATGCCCGGCGCGACGCCCTGCGCCGCGAGCGAAGAGTCGATCTGCTGCCGATCCGTTTTCAGGCAGCCGCTCACGCGCACCTCAAACACGAACAGCGAACAGACCCAAAGGGCGCACAGCGCCGCCGCGCCGCCAAGGAGCAGCATGGGCCGCCGCCGCAGGCCGGAAAACGCAAACGCCCAGCCCTTTCGCTCAAGGATATGCACAGAAAACCGGACGCTTCGCCGAAGGAGCCGCAGCTTTCGGAACTCCTCCACGCTCAGGCAGGCGGTCATGCGATCCGTGCCGCAGCGGCGCACGTTCCACAGGGCAACGCCCTCCCGCCGCGCCAGATTGAGCAGCCGCTCGAGCGAAAGTCCTTTCAGCTGTATCTTAACATATCCACGGACAGAATGCCACAGCGATGCGTTCATCTGCGCCCTTCCCTTTCCGTTTTTTCCAGAAAAAGCGCGATCGACTCGATCCATCCGCCGACGCGCAGGACGTTTGCGCACTCCTCAAGCGTCAGATCCCGCCCGGAAACGCGCGCTTCGCCGCCGAAAATTCTCAGCCGCAGCAATTCTTCGTGGTATTCGACGATCCCCTTATGATTTTCACACCGAAGGGTATGGTTTCCCTCCAGCACAAAGCGCGGCTCGTCCAGCAAAATGTCTCCGGGAAGATCCAGCGCCTGCGTGACCGCTGCGCGTGCCGCCCGGCTCCGGCGTTTTTTCATGGCTTCCCTCCTGATTTCGGAAAATTCTTTCAAGTGTTCTTTTCTAAAGACATATGCTGCTGCGCCTTCAAAAAGACGCGGCCCGTTTTTCCAAAAGCAAAACGAGTCCGCCGCGCGAACCCGTTTGCCCGTTGTTTTTTGTTTTTCTTCGCTCAGACGTATTTTTGCATATGCTTGAGCGCGCTTTTTTCCAGGCGGGAGACCTGGGCTTGCGAAATACCCATTTCGCGGAACGAAAAGAAGCGCTCTCTTCCGGCGGACACCGCATCGATCCGCTGCCCCAGCTGAAGATACAGCTCGAGCCGGACGCCCTCTTTTTCCCGGTGGACCACCGCCCGCTCCAGCATCGCCGCCGCACAGCCGTCGTCCAGCTCCTCCCAGGCGGTCTCCAGCGCTTTTTTCAGGGTTCGCAGGGTCTTTTGCCTCGCCCGGCGCTGCGCCTCGAAATTCTTCTGCGCATGAAGTTTTTCCTGAACGGCTTCCAGCTCTTTCAAAAGCTCCCCGTCCTTTTTGGCAAACACCGGCTTTTCGATCAGCCCTTCCACCGCCAGCTCCAGCAGCTTTTCCCGCTTTTTTTGCAGTGCGGCGGCGCGTTTTTCCAGCGAAAGCTGTTCTGCTTCGCCGGCGCAGGTCGAAATGCCCTGCTCATACAGCGCCATCAGCCCGCCGAGCACCTCTTCCCTGTCGTGATAGATCAGGCGGCACACGTCGCGCAGCACGGCGGTCAGCTCGTCGCCATACAGCGCCGGGCTCTGGCAGCCCGCCCGCCCCCGCAGGCGGTAGACCCGGCAGTTCCAGCATTCCCGTTCTCCGTTTGCCGTCCGGTAGACCTGCCGGTGATAGGCCGCGCCATGCTCCGCGCAGAAAATTTTTCCGCTGTAGGGATAGCGCCGCTGACAGGCGCTGCTGTGGGCCGCAGCCGCCACGCCCCGCTCTTTCAGCAGCGCGTTCACCCTGTCCCAGAGCGGCTCGTCCACCAGCGGGGGAATGCGCTCGTCGCGGTACTGGATCCACTCTTCCGGCGCGAGCCGGACGCTGCGCTTTTGCCGGTAGTCCAGCCGGGCGGTTTTCCCGCCGCAGTAAAAGCCCTTGTATTTGGGATTGGTCAAAATACCGTGCAAAGTATGATAGGAAAGGATTTTTCCGGAGCGGTCGCACACGCCCTCCTGTTCCAGCTCTTTGGAAAGGGCTCGAAGCCCCACGTCGCCCCGGCCGTACCGCTCGAAGATCTGCCGGATCACCGGCGCGGTCTTGGGGTCTACGGTCAGCACGCCGTTTGATTTCAGATAGCCCATCGGCGGCATGCCCAGCACCTTTCCCTGCTCCTTGGCCCGCTGAAAGCCGAACGTCACGCGCTCGGAGAGCTTTCGCACCTCCTCCTGCGCCATGCTGGCCATGATCGTCAGGCGCAACTCCGCATCCGGCAAAAGGGTGTTGATATTGTCCGACTGAAACAGCACGCCCACGCCGCAGATCAGCAGCTCCTGCGT
>JAEYFO010000020.1 GCA_023402915.1 Bacillota bacterium
GAGCACTATGTGCTGCACTGCTATCGCAGCGACCCGGCGTTTGTACCGGAGCTGGATTTTGTCATGGAGCGGGACGGCGAGATGATCGGGCAGGTCATGTATGTGCGTTCGGAGATCCAGTGCGACGATGGCCGGATCGTGCCAATCATGACCTTTGGCCCCATCGGCATTGCGCCCGCCTATAAGCGTCAGGGCTACGGAAAGCGCCTGCTGGACTATTCCATGGAACAAGCAAAAGCCATGGGCGCGGGCGCGTTGGCCGTCACCGGAAACATTCTCTTTTACGGCAGATCCGGCTTTGTTCCCGCCAAAACGAAGGGCGTTCGTTACGCCGGCGATCCGGAAGCGGAGTATTTCCTCATCAAGGAGCTGACGCCCGGTTTTCTCGACGGGATCTCCGGCACGTATCGCGATCCGGAGGGGTATTTTGTCTGCGAAAAAGACCCGGAAGCCTTTGCGCGGTACGAAGCCACGTTCCCGTCGAAGGCAAAGCACAGACTGCCGGGGCAGCTGTTCTAAAGCAGGAGCGAAGAGACATGGACACGAAGATCTATCCCCGCACGGGGGACAGGGAAACCGTCTATTTGAAAAACGTCGTCGCCGGCCCGAACATCGAAGTGGGCGACTACACGATGTACAACGACTTTGTCCGCGACCCGCGGGACTTTGAAAAGAACAACGTCCTGTATCATTATCCCGTCAACGGGGACAAGCTGAAAATCGGCAAGTTCTGCTCCATCGCCTGCGGCGCAAAATTTCTGTTTGCTAGCGCCAACCATACGATGCAGTCGCTCTCGACGTATCCGTTCCCCATCTTTTTTGAGGAATGGGGGCTGGATGGGAAAAACATCCGTCAGGCGTGGGACAACAAGGGGGATATCGTGATCGGGAACGACGTCTGGATCGGGTATGAAGCCGTCGTGCTTTCGGGCGTGACCGTTGGAAACGGCGCGATCATCGGCGCGCGGGCCGTGGTGACAAAGGATGTGCCGCCCTATACCATCGTGGGCGGCGTTCCGGCCCGGCCCATCCGCAAGCGCTTTGACGACGCGGACATCGAGAAGCTGGAAGCCCTTTGCTGGTGGGATTGGGACGAAGAAAAGATCAGGCGCGCCCTTCCTGCCATTGAACTGGGCGCGCTCGATGCGCTTGCGGCGCTATGACCGGCGGAAGGAACGCCGAAGATGGAACGCGCCGGCCGCACGCCGCAAAGCGAAGCGCTCCGGAGCGTTGGCCTGTCGGCCTTGAGCCGCTTCTTTGTCCCGCTGCTGCGTTTCCCCTCAGCAAAAGCCCGCGTCCATCGCCGCAAAACAGCGCGGCAGGGGGAAAACAAAAAGAGCTGCCGAAAACCGGCAGCTCTTTTCATGCAGCACGCAAGGGAAGCTTACAGCAGCGTTCCCTCTTCAAAATAATCGATCCGCATGGCATGGCGCACTTCCCGCAGGGTCTCGGCGGCCTTGGCCCGGGCGCGTTCGCTGCCGAGGCGCAGGATCTCCAGCACGTCGGCCGGGCGCTGCTCCCAGGCTTTGCGGCGCTCGCGGATGGGGCGAAGCTCTTCCTGAACGACGTTGTTGAGGAACTTTTTGACCGTCACGTCCCCCAGGCCGCCCCGGCGGTAATGGGCCTTCAGCTCGTCCAAAGAGGCGTAGTCCGGCAGGAACTGCGCAAAGTGTTCCGGGCGGCAGAACGCATCCAGATAGAGAAACACGGGGTTGCCCTCCGTGTGGCCGGGATCGTCCTTTCGAAGGTGCGTCGGATCGGTAAACATGGACATGATCTTGGTCTTGACGTCCTCCGGCTCGTCGGAAAGATAGATGCAGTTGCCCAGCGATTTGCTCATCTTGGCCTTGCCGTCAATGCCGGGCAGCCGCAGGCAGGCGGCGTTGGAGGGAAGAATGATGTTCGGCGCGGTGAGCGTTTCGCCGTAGACGGCGTTGAACTTGTGGACGATCTCGCGGCACTGCTCCAGCATGGGCAGCTGATCCTCGCCAACGGGAACGGCCGTGGCATGGAAGGCCGTGATGTCCGCCGCCTGACTGATGGGATAGCAGAAAAATCCCACGGGAATGCTGGCTTCAAAATTGCGCTGCTGGATCTCGGCCTTGACGGTGGGGTTTCGCTGCACGCGGGAGACCGTGACCAGATTCATGTAGTAAAACGTCAGCTCGGTCAGCTCCGGCACGAGCGACTGGATAAAGAACGTGGAGCGGTCCGGGTCGAGCCCGCAGGAGAGATAATCCAGCGCCACCTGAAGGATGTTCTGACGCACCTTTTCGGGATGCTCGGCGTTGTCGGTCAGCGCCTGCGCGTCGGCGATCATGATGTAGATCTCGTCGTATTTTCCGGAGTTTTGAAGCGCGACGCGCTCGCGCAAGGACCCGACATAGTGCCCCACGTGCAGGCGGCCCGTCGGACGGTCGCCGGTCAAAATGATCTGTTTCATTGCTGCTCCTTATCTCGTTTGAAAAGCGTTGCAAACGGGTTCAAAATTGTCGTTCCAGAAGGTCTGCGCATCGCTTTGCAGCAGGACGTTGGGCGATACCGCCAGCGAGACAGCGCCCTGCAAAAGCGCCCAGAAGCGGATGAGCCGCCGTTGCGCTTCCTGCGCTGTCAACCCTTGCGCCTGAGAAAGCGCGCAAAACGCCTGGCGGAACTCCTCAAACGGCGGGTCGTTCTCGCCGGTTTCGTCGAGCGTCAAGCGGATTTTGACGGAGGAATTGCGAAAAAGCACACTGTAATAGGACGGATGCGTCCGATAAAACGCAAAATAAGCGCGGGCGAGGGCGCAAATGCGTTCTTCCGGCGAAAGCGGCGGCTCCTGCGCGGCGCGAAGGTAGGCTGTCAGACCGTCGCGCACGTGGGCGCGGCAGGCTTCGAGCATGGCTTCCTTGCTGGGAAAATGGCGGTAGACGGCGTTATGGCTCACGCCGCAGCAGACCGCCAGCTTCCGGAGCGAAAAGCTCTCGATCCCCTCGGTGGAAAGCAGGCGGATGCCCGTTTCCAGCAGTTCGTTTTTCAGATTGCCGTGGTGATACGATCCCTTCAAGCCTTCACCCCCTGAACAGTAGCATACGGCAAAATGTTACCGTTGTCAACATTGCGCGACAATGCTGTTGACGCGGCGCAAACGCGAAAAAACAGCGGTTTGTCTTTGCTGCCATTTTCTGCTAAAATGAAAAAAACTTCGGCGAATTCCAAACGAAGCCGACGAAGAAAAAACGAAAAAAGGCAGGCGGAGAGTCATGCACTGGCAGCTGGCGATTTTTGATTTGGACGGAACGATCCTCAACACTCTGGAGGATCTGGCAGACAGCCTGAATGTGGCGCTGCGGAAGGCGGCCTATCCGGAGCGGACGCTGGACGAGGTGCGCCGGTTTGTGGGAAACGGCATCCGAAAGCTCATCGAGCGGGGCGTGCCTGCGGGCACGGAAACGGCGGACGTCGACCGGGTGCAAAAGGACTTCATGGCGCACTATCAGGCGCATTGCGCCGACAAGACCCGGCCCTATCCGGGCGTGGAGGAATTGCTTTTGGCGCTGCGGGCGGCGGGATACCGCACGGCGGTGGTATCGAACAAGGCGGACGTGGCGGTCAAGCCCCTCTGTCAGGACTATTTTCCGGGGCTGTTCGACGCGGCGGTGGGCGAGCGGCAGGGCATCCTCAAAAAGCCCGCGCCCGATTCTGTTAACGAGGTGCTGCGCCTTTTGAACGTCTCGCGGGAGC
>JAEYFO010000091.1 GCA_023402915.1 Bacillota bacterium
GCCTGCGCCTGCGGCACGTCCACCAGCACAACGCCCGCCGGAACGCCCAGCTTCAGCCCCTGGATCAGCGAAAGGAACGTCGTGCTTTTTTCCAGAAGCAAAATTTTCCCGTCCACCGAGTCGGGCAGCGGTTCGTCCGGATCGTACGCCAGCACCGTGCCCGAAACCTGCCCTTCCGCGCTGCCGGACACCGCTTCCAAAGCGGCCGTGCCCAGCGCAAAGCCCAGGGTGTTCACCCCCGGCCGGCCAAAGCCCACGGTCTGCTCGTTCACCGGCTGCTCCGTGACAGCGTAGCCCATGGCGGTCAGCTCCCGCGCGATCAGCTCCGCCGCCGCCTGCTCCTGCGCGCTGCCCACGGGCCGGGGTGCGGCGGTCAGCAGGGCCAGCGTCTCGCTCAGGCGCACCACGTCCGGCAGGGGAAGCGCCCCTTCGGAAAGACAGAGGGCGCACAGCCCGCTTTTTGTGCCGTGGGGGCAAACAAAGGCCGTTTCCGACGTGCCGGTGCGGTAGCGCTGCTCGCCGGGCGCGGAAAGCACGCCGCCCGCTTCCGGCAGCACGCCGGGCAGCGTGTCGTCCGCCGGCCGGGGCGTCTCGCCGGGCAGGGGAGAAGCCGTGGGCGGGGGAGAAGCCGTGGGAACGGCCAGAACGTCCTGTGCCGGGCTGGGGGAGGGCGCAGCCGTCTCCTTGGGCGCGCAGCCAAAAAGCAGCGCGCAGCACAGCGTCAGCGCGCCGAGCCGGGCAGCGCCTTTTTTGAAAAACAAAGCGTTCATCGGGTCACTCCTTTGAAAAATGAAACAGTCTGAAAATGGGGAAGCCGTCGTTGGAACGCCGCCGCGCCGTCCTTTGGAACAGGAACGAAGGAAACCCAAAGCCGTCCGGCAGCGCTCTTGTGCATCGCGGAAACGGCAGAAGCTGCGGCGGTTGATAATTGATTATAACATAAATCCCAAACAGAAGAAAATTTGCCAAAATTGCCGGAAAAGAGAAAGATTCGGGGGAAATTTTGTTTTTTCGGACAGCATAGGGGAAAAAGAGGGAGCAGGCCGGTTTTGTGCGGCAGCCCCATGTCGAGCGGCCGGAATCCCCCTCAGAGCGCACGGCATGGCGGGGACGCTTTTTGCCCAATTTCTCTTGCAGCGCTGCATTTTCTAAGGAGCAAAATCGTGCGCCCCATGGAAATGCGGGCGCGTTTCCGCTATAATAAGCACAAGAAACTTTTTATGAAACGCGGCTTTGCCCGGCGCGTCCGGGGCAGGCCGGAGGAAGGATCGTTATTATGAAACTTGGTGTCGTAGGTCTGCCCAACGTGGGCAAGAGCACGCTGTTCAACGCCATCACGCAGGCGGGCGCACAGGCCGCCAACTACCCCTTTTGCACCATTGAGCCCAACGTCGGCGTGGTGAGCGTGCCGGACAAGCGTCTGGACGCGCTGGCCGAGCTGTATCATCCGGAAAAGTACACCCCCGCCACGATCGAATTCGTGGACATCGCCGGTCTGGTCAAGGGCGCGAGCCGGGGCGAGGGTCTGGGCAACAAGTTCCTCTCCCACATCCGCGAGGTGGACGCCATCGTCCACGTGGTGCGCTGCTTTGACGACGCGAACGTCATCCATGTGGACGGCAGCGTCGATCCCAGGCGGGACGCGGAGACCATCAACCTGGAGCTGATCTTTGCCGACATCGAGACCCTTGAAAAGCGCATGGCCCGCACGCAGAAGCAGGCGCGCATGGACAAGTCCGCTGCCCACGAAATGGAGCTGATGGAAACGCTCAAGGCGCATCTGGAGGCGGGAAAGCCCGCCCGGACGCTGGAGGTCTCCGAGGAGGACAAGCCCATTTTGAAGGGGCTGTTCCTGCTGACGACCAAGCCGGTGGTCTACTGCGCCAACATCGCCGAGGACGAGCTGGGCCAGGAAGAAAACGACTACGTCAAGGCGCTGCGGGAAGTGGCGCAGGAAGAGGGCGCGGGCCTGATGACCGTGTGCGCCAAGGTGGAAGAAGAGCTTTCCGGCCTGGAACCGGCGGAAAAGGCCGAATTTCTGGCCGAGCTGGGCATTGAGCGCAGCGGCCTCGATCAGCTGATCGTTCAGTGCTACGATCTGCTGGGCCTGATGAGCTACCTGACCGCCGGGCCGAAGGAAGTGCGCGCCTGGACGATCGAAAAGGGCACGAAAGCCCCGCAGGCTGCCGGCAAGATCCATTCCGACTTCGAGCGCGGCTTCATCCGGGCGGAGGTCATCTCCTTTGACGACCTGATGGCCTGCGGCTCCATGACCGTGGCCAAGGAAAAGGGTCTCGTCCGCTCCGAGGGCAAGGATTACGTGTTCCAGGACGGCGACGTCGTGCTGTTCCGCTTCAACGTGTGATCCGTCTTTGACCGGGGCTTCTTCCGTTTTTCAAACCATCTCTGAAAAACAGCAAAAAGCGCTCTCCCGCCGCGGCGTCTCAGCGGCAGCAGGGGGCGCTTTTTTGTGTTTCGTGGGTGCTTTTTTCATGGACGCTTTTTCTGTTTGAAATGGGAGAAATATCCTCTGTGAGGAAGTTCCAGCGGAAATTTCGCGGGCGAAGCGATCCCGGAAGAACGCTGCCGTACTCCCGTACGGCGGGGCAAACCGACGGAGCGCAGCAGGTTTCGTTAAGTCAAAAAGCAGGATTCCTGCGGCGGAGCGGAAACCCTCCTGCTCGAACCCCCTTAGCTCAGTCCATCCCTTTTCGGACAGTTTTTTCTTAAATCCGTCCGGCTCAGACTCTTCCTTCTCGATCCTTTTCTTTTGGGAAAACCCGCGCTTCCTCCCCCTCTTCCAAACAAAAACAGCTCCGGCTGCCCGAAGCTGTCTGTTTTTTGAGAAATCCTTCCTGTTCGCGTCCTTTTTGGGGCTGCCGGGAACGGATTCATCTGTTTGCTTCCCAACTTTCTTTCAGAAACAGCCAAAAACCCCTTCTCCTGTCTCCTTCAAGGGAGAACCGAAAACGCTCTTCGGCTTTTCTTTTCCGCCTCCCTTCATAGGGTGGGGAGAAACGGCTTTGGGACAGTTTCTTTTTTGAAAGTTTTTCGGGGGTTTGGGGGTACTTTTTTCAAAAAGTACCCCCAACGTCTCCCCCTTACTTCTTATCCTGCCCGTAGTGGTAGCGGTAACGGTCGCACTCGGAAAGGACCTTTTCCGCAGGCATGGGGCACATAGGCAGACCGGTGGCCTTGGCGGCGAGGAACAGCTCGCAGGCTTTTTCCACGACGCGGGCGCACAGCACGGCTTCGTCGATGTCGCGGCCGCAGGCCACGGGGCCGTGGTTGCGCAGCAGCACAGCCCAGCGCTCGCCGATGCTGGCGGCAGCTTCTTCGCCAAGGGGCAGATGCTGTCCGGCGTCCACGTAGGTGCGGGTCAGCGGAAGATCGCCGCCGATGACCTGCGCCATTTCTTCCACCAAGCAGGGCACGGCGGGAATGTCCAGCGTCGCGACGCTCATGGCGTATTTGGAATGGGCGTGGACACAGGCGCCGAGCATGTCGCTTTGCGCCAGCACCAGCCGGTGCACGTGCATTTCGGACGTGGGCTTGCGGTGACCCTCCACAATGTTGCCCGCAAGGTCGATCACGACCAGGTCCTCCGGCTGCATGGTGTTGTAATCCACCTTGCTGGGCGTGAGGATGATGTGCTCGCCCACGCGGATGCTGACGTTGCCATAGGTGCCGATGAAGAAATTCATGTCCTGCAGCTTCAGGCAGGCGTCGATGATCTGTTTGCGCTCTTTTTCGTACAGCATGGAAAAAACTCCCTTCACAGTGAGGCTTTGAAACACAGATGAGCTGTTTGATGTGTGGTTTGAAGTCATGCAGAATTTTGCTTGCTTCCTGCCTATTATAACGCCTTTGGCACGGCGCGCGCAAGAGCAG
>JAEYFO010000140.1 GCA_023402915.1 Bacillota bacterium
GCTGGAGGATGAAAACAGCCTGATGATCGTGTGCGAGATCGAGGGAAAAATCGCCGGAAACTGCCAGATCGTCTTTGGCAGCAAGCTCAAAACCAGGCACCGCGCGGCGGTGATGATCGCGTTGCTGGAAGCCTATTGGGGGCTGGGCATCGGCACGAAGATGATGCAGGCGCTGATCGAAGCCGGACGGGCGCGGGGCGTTCGCCAGCTGGAGCTGGAAATGATCGAGGGAAACGACCGGGCAGAGCGGCTCTATCGAAGCGTCGGGTTCGAGCCGGTGGCAGAGCATCCGGACGCCTATCGCCTGCGGGACGGAACATTCCGAAAGGGCGTCTATTTTCGAAAAATGCTGTAGGAAGGCCGGAAGGACGCGCTGCGTTTTTGTTTGAAAAAGCGGCGCAGATACCAGCGGAGTTTCCAAAAAAACGGCGCGAAAACAGCGGGAGGAACCATGAGCGAGTTCATCAATTTGACGGAAGAAAACCTTCCACGGGAGCATCTCTGCTGCATCATCCGGAACAGGAAGCCCCATCCGGGCGTGGAAGCCAAACGGCAATGGCTGGCGCAGCGGCTCAGAGAAGGACATATTTTTCGGAAACTGGATGAAAAAGGGACGGTTTTTATCGAATATGCGCCGCTGGAAAGCGCGTGGGTCCCAATCGAAGGTGAAAATTACTTCTATCTTTATTGCTTGTGGGTGTTGGGGGAGTACCGCGGCAAGGGGTATGCGACGGCTTTGATGGAGCATTGCATCGCGGACGCGAAAGCGAAGGGAAAGTCCGGCGTTTGCATGTTGGGCGCAAAGAAGCAGAAAGCCTGGCTGTCCGACCAGAATTTTGCAAAGAAATTCGGCTTTCGGGCTGTGGATGAAACCCCAAGCGGCTATGAGCTGCTGGCGCTCTCCTTTGACGGGACAACGCCGCGCTTTTCCGATGGGGCGCGGGCCTGCCGGATCGAGCGGCAGGAGCTGGTCGTGTATTACGACATGCAATGCCCCTTTGTGCTCCCGACGGTGGAAACGCTGAAAGACCATTGCGAAAAGCAGGGCATTCCGGCGGAATTTGTGCGGGTCGATACGCTGGAACAGGCCAAGGCGCTTCCCTGTGTGTTCCAGAATTGGGCGGTGTTTTACGGCGGAGAATTCCGGACGGTCAATCTGCTGGCCCCGGCGCAGCTGGAAAAGCTGATCAAAAGGTAGCCGCGCTTTTCGGAAGGCATAATAGTAATGCTCCCTGTTGTTGACTCCTTCGGGGTGCTTCCCCGTGCTGGCGGTGTGGTGATTGCCGGCGCGGGTTTTTGTTACTGCCGCAGCAGATTCTTAATTGCTGCGCTTGTGTTGTGTCCCTTCTTCTTCTCGGCTTCGATCTGCTCGATCAGGTCGCCGTCAGTGTCGTACCGCAACGAGAGCGCGTATTGCTTGTAGGTCTTGACGCGATACCGCTGTTTAACTTCGTTACTGGTGCGGGTTTTGCGCTTTTCTATTGACATTCACCTCCTGATAAGATAAAATATAATTAAAAGAGGGAACCTCCTTTCTTTTGGGCGGCTAAGCCAAATGTCCTAATCTTTCAAACCGTCACTTGGCAGAGTGGCGGTTTTGCTTTTGCCTTTTGTTTACCTTGAGCACGATGGACACCGTATAAGCGCCAACGCGGAAGGTGAAAGTCAATTGCATTAGCCTCACCCCCTTTCGGGAATGTTGGAGCTAACCGCCCGCTCTCTTGACCACAAGGAGAGAATCCGGCGCATTATGCAGCGGCTGGTTTTGCGGTGCGCGTCGAATCCCTTTTTCGGAAAGTTACAGGATATTTGAATTTTTGAATTTGAATCAAAAAACGGCGCGGCCTTCTTGCGGTCACGCCATTTTGAACGAAACAGACGAAAATAGATTGTTGTGCCTGATGGAAAAGTGCGCTTTCAAACTCAAAAAATCGAACAGAGCTCTGCAAGCGCGGCGCAGACAGGGAGATAGAGGAGAAAGTGGACGATATGGGCTTTTTTGTTGTACCCAAACTGCTGAGGACCCACGATCCCCTTTAACTCCGGATAATAACGCGGGAAGAAATTGGAGTGGCAGAGCAGCACCCAATCGAAGAAAAGAATGTCGTAAAGCTCCATGCCATAGAGCATGAAGAGAAAACGGCCGAAAAACCTGAGAAAAGAGAACCCGTTTTTTATGCCGTCCCATGCGGCAAGGAAAAATGCGCCCGCAAACAGGAGGAGCGCAAGTACGCCGATCGCCCAGCCGATCGCGTGCGCGCCGGGGAAGCGCTCTTTTGTATCGGGGATCGCAGCCAGATTCTCTTTTGGCGCGGAGGAGAAAAAACGCTTGTCCTGGAACCATGCAACGCCTGCGCAGAGAAGAAGAAAATACGCCAGAATGACGATGCCTGCGGCAAGAATGGTGACGCCCGTGGGGAAATCTCCTTTGCGTTGCGCGTGCTTCTATTTGGTTCCAAGGTATCACAGGGCGGACGGCGGCACAAGAACCGCTGCGGCGGAACGAGTTTGAAAAGACCCGGCCTTTTTGAAGGGCCGGGCCTTTTGCGTCGATGCGTCGGGGTTTCCTGACGGAGCGACTTACTTGGACAGGAGGTTTGCGACCAGTTCGCCGCAAAGGTAGCCGGAGGTGTAAGCCCAGCCCTGCGCAGCGCCGCCGTAGGTGACGTAGGCTTTCTTCTCGCTGTAGAGCACGCCGGAGCAGTCCGTGCCGACGGCATACAGGCCGTTGATGGGCGTTGCGCCGTCCTGCCGGAGAACCTGCAGATCGGTGTTGACGTCGAGCGCGCCGCAGGTGCTGTAGCAGTGCGCGCAGCCCGTCACGGCGTAGTAGGGGCCGGTCTCGCCGAGGGCGCGCAGGTACTTTTCGGACTTGCCGAACGCCTCGTCCACGCCCGCTTCGCAGGAAGCGTTGTACGTGCTGACGGTTTCCTTGAGCGCTTCGGCGTCCATGCCGAGCACAGCGGCCAGCTCGTCAAGGGTCTCAGC
>JAEYFO010000143.1 GCA_023402915.1 Bacillota bacterium
CGCTTTGTCCTTGCAAGAAGAGCGCTGACATGCTATAATTCTATCCGTGTGATTTTACGGACGGTCCACTGCCGAACATGCGCCCCTTTCGGCGCGAAGGTACGAACGTCTATGAGGAAAGGAGGAAACATCCCATGTCCAACGTCATCAAGGCTCTTGAAAAGGAGCAGCTCCGTTCCGATCTGCCCAAGCTGGAAATCGGCGACACCGTGCGCGTATTCGTCAAGGTCGTCGAAGGTACCCGCGAAAGGTTGCAGGCTTTTGAAGGCATCGTCATCAAGATGCAGGGCGGCGGCATCCGCGAATCCTTCACCGTTCGCCGTATTTCCTACGGCATCGGCGTTGAGAGGACCTTCCCGCTCCACAGCCCCCGTATCGGCAGCATCGAAGTGGTTCGCCATGGTAAGGTGCGCAGGGCGAAGCTGTACTACCTGCGCGACCGCGTTGGTAAGGCCGCCAAGGTCACCGAGCGCGTCGGCAAGTAAGTCGATTCGGAAACCCGCCCTCCGGGGCAAACGGAGTCAGTCGATCAGGCTGGCTCTTTGTTTTTTGGCTGACTCTTTGTTCTTGGGCTGGCTCTTTTCGCAGCAAACAACAGAAGAGGAAAAACAGTTGGAAGCAGACAGTTTCTTTTTCGAAAGAGGATTTCCTGAAAGAAAGATTTCGCTTTCGAAGAGGATTTCCGCGAAGAAGGGTTCCAAAATTTCGAAAGAGTTTTTCATACAGCGTCCAGCTTCGCGGCAGAACGGACGGCACGTTCCATGCGTTTCAAAATTCCAAAAAGAAAAATCATCCCCGCTCGAAAGCGCTCGATGGAAGCGCCAAACGGGGATGATTTTTTTCTGAAAAACGAGATCAGCGGTCGTATTCGAACGGTTCGCCGCATTTGACGCAGTGCAGCGTGCCGTTTTTCGACCACTGGGGCGGCGCGGCGCGATAGCCGCAGTGCGGGCATTTGAGCAGCGTAACGCGTAGAATCACGCACAGAACCGCCGCCAGGATCCCGCCTGCGATGAACCATTTCTGTTCTGTCCATGCGCCGTAGAAAAGCAATCCGCAGCACGTTATCGCCAGCACGATGCACACCCGCGCCCACAGCCGGGGCAGCTTGCCATGTCGTTCGTTCAAAGGAGCCTCCTTTTGGGGTCAGACAGTCTCGCCGGAGAATTCCAGCAGCATCTGCCGCAGCCGGAACAGCGGCAGCCCCATCACGTTGTAATAGCATCCCTCGATCCGTTCGATGAAGGGCGCACATTTTCCCTGAATGGCGTATGCGCCCGCCTTGTCCATCGGCTCGCCCGTGGCGACGTAGGCGGCGATATCCGCTTCGCTCATGGGGGCGAAATGCACCACCGTCCGCTCTGCACAAAGGGCGGATTTTTTTGTGTCCGTATCCAGAAGGCAGAGGCCGGTATACACCTCGTGCGTCCGGCCGGACAGGGCGCGCAGCATTCCGGCGGCGTCCGCTTCGTCGGCGGGCTTTCCAAGGACGCGGCCGTTGAGCGCCACGACGGTATCCGCCCCGACGAGGAGCGAAGGCTCCTGCACCAGCGGCAGCACGGCGTTCGCTTTGCACTGCGCCAGACGCTGCACCAGCGCGGCGGGAGAAAGGGAAGCGGCGCCGGGCAGATGCTCGTCCGCCCCGCTGACCAGCGAGGTGAAGGGCACGTCCAGCAGATGCAGCAGCTCCCGGCGGCGGGGGGAGGCGGAAGCGAGGATCAGCGGTTTTTCCAAAACGATGTTCATAGCGGACTCTCCGTATCATACAAATAAAAAAGAATTACCAAATAAAAACTTCGAAAGCGGACCGGCCAATGCCATTTGGCTCGCGATCATTGGCTGCAAACAAAAGCACAGTCTTTCCGCGGCGCAAAAGCGAACGGCGCTCTGACCGGAAGAACGGCGCTTTTTCCAAAACAACCCAAACAGTATAAAAAACGGCGCGCCTTCTTTTGTCCAGTATAGGGTACGGCGGGCACGCTGTAAAGAAAAAGCGAAAAAGCGTATAAAATTCCCGGCGGCGGGCGATGCTCTTTTCAAAACAAAAGGCAGGAGATGGCTTGGATGACACAGTTTGGAAAAAAGAAAATTGCCCTGGATCTGGGCACCTGCACCACCCGCATCTATCAGGCGGGAAAGGGCGTCGTCCTTTGCGAGCCGACGCTGGCCGCCGTGCGCGGGGAAGAGACCCGTCTGGCCGCCGCCGGGGAGGAGGCCCGCGCCATCCTTGCAAGGGCGCCGGAGGGGCTGCGGGCCGTGTGGCCGGTGCGAAACGGTACGGTGGCGCAAATGCGGGTCTGCGCGGCGCTGCTCAAGCAGTATCTTGCGCCGCTGCTTCAGGAGGGGATCTTCCGCCGGGCCGGCGCGGTGATCTGCCTTTCGTCCGACACGACGGAGCTGGAGCGGCAGGGGCTGGAGGACGCGGCGCGCCTTGCGGGGCTTTCGCCCGTCTCGTTTGCGGAAAAGCCGCTCTGCGCCGCCATTGGCGCGGGGTTGGACGTTCGATCCTGCCGGGGCTGCATGGTGGTGGACGGCGGCGGCGGAACGGTGGAGGCGGCGGTACTCTCCTGCGGCGGCGTGGTGGTCTCCCGAACGCTCCGGCAGGGCGGAAGAGCCATGGATGAAGTGATCGCGCAGGCGCTTCGGGAGGAGCTGGGCGTGATGGTCAGCAGCTGGACGGCGGAACGGCTCAAGCTCCGGCTGGGCAGCGCGCTTCCGGAGCGGGAGGGGGTCATGGAAGTGCGGGGGAGAAGTCTTGCAAGCGGCCTGCCCGTTTCCTGTACGGTGCGGGCGGAAACGGTGGCGAGAGCGCTGCGTCCGGCGGTGGACGGCATTCTTTCGCTCGTGCGGGAAGTGCTTTCCCAAACGCCGCCGGAAGCGGCGGGGGATCTTTTGGAAAGCGGCATTCTGCTCACGGGCGGGCTCGCCTGTTTGGACGGCCTTGCGCAGGCTGTGGCCGCCGCCACGGGGCTGGAAGCCTATGCTGCGGAGGACGCGCCGCTTTGCGCCGTGATGGGGGCGGGGCGGCTGAGCGAAGCGCCCGCAGGGCTTTGGCGGCAGGAAGAACGAACAGGGCTTGTCTGCGCCCTGCCGCAGCGGGAATTTCCGATTTGAATGAAAAAAGACAAAAGTGGGCCGCAAATCTGCGGCTTCAGCCTGTTGATAAACCGGGGACGTTAAGACGCCGGCGGATTCTTGACTTCCATCCGGCTCTGACGGTCTGTGTGTCAGAAGGGAGGGACCCTCAAAGAGCTGCGTTCCTTACGGGGGATGCCGCCCGGGAGTGAAATGCGCGGGCAAACCACGCAAAATTCGAATCAGGTGGCGTTTTGCAACTTTTCGATAGTCAGGGCCGCGAGTCTGCGGCCTTTTCTTCGTCAGGGGCATTTGTCAACAGGTTTTTGCCCTGCGGGCGGGAATGTGATATAATGGGACAAAAATCGCACGAGCGGGCGCTTGCGGCGGTTTTGAAATTTCCAAACGAGAGGTGGAGCTGCGC
>JAEYFO010000161.1 GCA_023402915.1 Bacillota bacterium
ACTCCCCTTCAGGGCGCTCCTGTAAGAACCTGCGGCTCAGCCACAACGATGAAGTATCCTAAGTCTTACGGCTACATCCTGTCTGCCAACGCAGATTACACCCTCTCTGATGGTACAAGCCGCACCAACCTGATCCGTACTTCCACTATCGTAGAGAAGGGCGACAGCGGCGGAACGTTGGCGGGCTCCTTTATCCCGGACCGTGTCTCTTTCCTCGGACTGATTAAATCGTGCCTTCTGTATGAAGGCTCTCTCGTAACCTATTCCATTCCATACGCCACGCTCAAAAATTACTATTTCTCCGCAGTGGTATGGAACGTTGCTCCCCTGCCCTGACAGAAAGAAGGTGTCCACCATGACCGCAGCACGCCGCTTCTCTCTCCTTCTCTCCCTGCTTCTTGCCGTCTGCCTGTGCGTTCCCGCTGTCCATGCGGAAGAACCTTCCCATGCCGGTCTGTACATCCTCACGCCCCGCGTCTCGCGGGGTGCGAAGGTATACGCTGTAATGAGTACCGCACATTACAATCAAAGGGGCGGACTGGCCGTAGACGACCTTCTGAGTCTGAACGCGCTGGATGGTAATCTGGATGGCTACCGCCTTGCTAACATCTCTGAGATGCCCGTTGACCCCACTGTCGTTGTGGAGCCGCCCCTCTTCTACGGCACGGGCGCTCTGGCGGACGTCAGCATGCCCTTTTCCTATTACGACGCTGAGGGCAAGCCCAGCAGGCAGTTCTTTTATGCGGAAAATTATTCCGGCGGCGCACTTTTTCACCTTTCCCGGATGAGCGTGACCTGGGCTTCCTGCTTTGGCGCCGACTATTCCAAGCTTTCCCTCTCCGCCGACTCCCTCAACCGTCTGGCGCTCAACCCCTCCGCTTCCAGAGAAAATCCCTTCGTGCTGTACGCGCTGGACTGCGGCGCGGCCGCCGTCACGCTGGACGGCAAAGCTGTAGTCTCCCTGAGCGTCAAAGGGGGATACACGTCGCTGGAGGTGCGTCTGGCGGCGCGGGCGCTTCACAAAAAGCGCGAAGCCAAAGTCCTGCCGGGCGAAGAGGTGGTGTGCGCCACATCAGTCCTGCCCAAAGAGCAGCTGTTCCCCCAGTACGGCTGGACGTTCAGCAGCCTGACGGCGGCGGGCAGCCTCGGCTTTAACAAGCTGCTGGCCGAACGGAACTATCCCTTCCACGATTTCACGTTCCGGAAAGTGAAGAAACCCGCGCAGACTCCCGCGCTTTACACCGGTACGCAGGAAGTAACCACAGCGTTCGGCCCGTTCCGGCTGGAAGCCTACGTGCAGGGCGAGCGGACGGACGTGTTTGCCGTGCTGCCCAGCGGAAAAAACCGCAACGTCCGTCCCGGCGACACAGAGGAAACCATCCGCAGCTGGGCGGAAAAAGCCCTCTGGAAAGAGCAGCTCACCGCGCGGATGCGGGACGCGCTTTCCGGCACGGCGGTCAATCCCTTCTGCCCGGAAGTTCAGCCGTATAAAAAAATCGCAGCCTCCTTCCTCGGCGAAGCAGGCTCCGCCTTTGACACGAAGGACGGCTGGACTCTTTGCCAGACGCTCTGGATGGAGCGGCCCCGGGACTACTACGGCGACTGGCTCGGAGAAATTCTGCTCTTCGCCTGCGCCAACGCGCCGGAGGGCAGCGACCCGGCCAAAGCGGAAATCTCCGTGCTGGCGTATTTCCGGATGGACAATACCTATTCCCGCTCTGCCGTTCTCGCCATGGAGCCGGGCGAAAGCCTGCCGCACTTCATCGGCCGCCTGCGGGAGAAAGTGCCGCTCAAGGAAATGCCCTTCCCGCTGGCGCCGAATTGAGCGGCGTCCAGGATGCGCTTTCCGCCTTTTTCCGTTTTACAATTTCTTCACATCGCTGCGGCAGGGGGATATTGCCCGGCTCACAGTTTTTTGATAACATAAATTTGTAATTATTTTCCATTTTTATTTCAAAAAAGGAAGGAGGTTTTCTCCATGAAACGCACCCCCTCCCTTCTCCTGTGCCTCCTTCTGCTGGCGGCGCTTCCCCTGAGCGCCGCCGGGGCGCAATCCTCCGCAGCGGAAGAACGCGATACGGGGCTTTACGTTCTCACGCCGAAGCTCTCCCCTTGCATTGCGGCTTCCGTCGCCGGCTGCGCCGACCCCTACGAAGGCGATGTCATTCTCGATTCTGTCGGTCGTTTCACGGAATCCGAGTGGAACGGTTCTGTCCCTCTCCAGGAGAACTGGGTCTGGAGCGGCGGCGACGCTTCTCTTTGGGGACATCCCTTCGCACTCTGGAACACGCAGGATGCGCCGGAAGAGGAGGTTCAGTATTTCGTCACCCGCATCAAGAAGGGCAATCGGGCCACGCACTTTCTCAGTCTCTGCGCGCACCGCGAGGACAGCGGCGACGTCCCCGCGTCTTACGTCCTCTTTGAAAACAGGAACTACAAAACGAGCACCTACGCTCCCCTCCCCGGAAAAAAGGCGGACTGGGTCAACGAACTGGCCCTTTTCCCCAATCTCGGGCCGGAAAACCCGCTCGTTCCCGTGCGCAGCGCTGCGGGTCTGGCCGTCATTTCCCTGGATGGGACGGTACTGCGCACACTCTATATCGAACCGAACCACTGCGCGGAAGAAGTGAAAGAAGCGGCGCGCCAGTTTCTTTCCAAGCAGAAGGCGCAGCTCAAAAAGGACGGGCAATGCGTGACGATCAACGTCCCGCTTTCCAAAAAAGCGCTCTGCGATCCCTACAGCGGCACGCCCGTTTCCAGGGAGAAGAACGACGAGCTGAACGCTCTTTTGCAAAGCAAAGGCTGGCAGTTCGACGAGTTTGCTTTTTTTGAAAGCGCAGCAAAAACGAAGCCGCTAACCTATCGCGCCATGAACGTCATTGCCGTCAAAGGCGGCGAATGCGCGCTTTTCGCTGAGATCTCGCTCTCTCAAAACGAGCACAGCAGCGATACCGCCTCTGTGAACGCTTACGCCCGCACCGAAACAAAAAGCTGGTCCTTGCCCCGTTCTTTCAACCAGAAGGACGCAGCGGCTCGGGCCGTCGATAGGCTCGACCGGGAGCGCTTCCAAACCGCCCTGTGGGAAAACACCGTCGATTTTGCCCGAACGACCGACTTGCGCGGCGACCCGGAGGTTTTCAAGGTGGGCGCGTCCGGTCGGGAAACCATGCTCAACTTCAAGCTGGCCGGGTGGAGCGATTCGGACGCGCTGTATTACACGGCAGGCTGGATGATTTTTGAAAAGTCCGCCGGCTTTCCGAAAAACCAGATGCCTTTCGCCTCGGTTTTCGCCGTCGCCCGCTATGAGCCGGGGAAAAAGGCAGAGGATATCAAACCCGTGTACTATCTGACCGTACACAAAGTCCCCGCCACGGCGGAAGAATATTCCAGCGGCTACTTCTTCGATGAGGCCTTCGACTATCCGACTTCCCAGCTCATTTATATTCCCGTCTACGCCACCCGCTTCTACCTCGGCTCCTCCATCTCCCTCAAGAAGGTGCTTTCCCTCATCCGGACGGCAAACTCCCTCGGGGAACAGAGGTGAGGAGAGAGACGTCGGGGGACTTGCCGGGAGAACTTTTTTGAAAAAAAGTTCTCCCAGACCCTTTCAAAAAACTTCTAAAAATAATACCTATTGCGGAAAACGTTGCTTCTTTCCTCTTATGAAAAAAACACGGAAACCCTCCTTCTAAAATAAAAAAGCGCGAAGCCTTTCTTTCCGCTCCGCGCTTTTTTCTTTTGGAACAACTTCAGGACAAAGGGGACAAACAGGGCTTTTTTGCATTTTCATCAAGCAAACAGCCCAAAGCCTTCCGGCATTTTCCCGCCCCAAACAGCAACCGTCCCGTTTTTCTGCTTTCCTTCCCTTCCTCCATCAGAAGAGAAACGTCCCGCCCTTCTCTTTCCCTTCCTTCTAAAAGTTTTTGAAGGGGGTTTGGGGGACACTTTTTGAAAAAAGTGTCCCCCAACGTCTCCCAAATACTCAAATGATCCTCTGGTTCTTGTGCCTGCCGGTGATGGAAAAGATGACCCACTCGGCGATGTTGACGGCGTGATCGCCGATGCGCTCGAAATACTTCGCCACCAGCACCAGATCGATGAACTGCCGCCCCTTCTCCGCGTCCTCCTGAATGAGCTTGACCAGCTCCTCCTTCGTTTTGTCGAACAGCTCGTCCACCACGTCGTCCTGCCGGATCACTTCCTGCGCCAGAGAAAGATCGTGCTGCACGAAGGCGTCCACGCTCTTTTTCACCATGTCGATCGTCTCTTTCGCCATGCGCAGGATGTTCTCCGTGTGCGCCACGACGGAATCCGCCGCCAGCCGCAGCGTGATCTCCGAAATGTCCGCCGCATGGTCGCCAATGCGCTCCATGTCCGTAATCATCTTGAGCGCCGTGGAGATCATCCGAAGATCGGTCGCCACCGGCTGCTGCTGCAAGAGCAGCTTCAGGCAGTGGGACTCGATGCGCCGCTCCTGATCGTTGATCTGCCGGTCGGACTCCACCGCCTCCCGCGCAAGCAGCACGTCCCGATCCTCAAAGGCCTTCACCGCCCGGTCGATGGACTGCTCGATCAGGCTTCCCATGTCGATCAGCTCCCGGTGCAGCTCGGACAGCTCCCTGTCAAATCCGTTTCTCATGACCTCAGCCAAACCTCCCCGTGATGTAATCCTCCGTGCGCTTGTCGTTCGGCATGGAGAAAATGTCCTCCGTCGCGCCCTCTTCGATCACTTCGCCCAGCAGGAAAAACGCCGTCCGGTCGGAAATGCGCGCCGCCTGCTGCATGTTGTGCGTCACCATGACGATGGTATAGCGTTCTTTAAGCTCCTGCGCCAGATCCTCGATGCGCGTCGTGGAAATGGGGTCGAGCGCGCTCGTCGGCTCGTCCATGAGCAGCACCTCCGGCTCCACTGCCAGCGCCCGCGCGATGCAAAGCCGCTGCTGCTGTCCGCCCGAAAGCCCCAGCGCGCTCTTTTTGAGCCGGTCCTTCAGCTCGTCCCAGATCGCCGCGCCCCGCAGGCTCTTTTCGACGATCTCGTCCAGCCTGGCCTTGGCGTGTACGCCGTGGGTGCGCGGGCCGTAGGCGATGTTGTCGTATACGCTCATGGGGAAGGGGTTGGGCTTTTGAAAGACCATGCCGACGCGCTTGCGCAGCTCGTTCACATCGTAAGACGGGCGGTAAATGTCCTGCCCGTCCAAAAGGACACTGCCCGTGAGCTTGCAGCCCGGCACCAGATCGTTCATCCGGTTGAGGGATTTCAAAAGCGTGGATTTTCCGCAGCCCGACGGCCCGATAAACGCCATGATGGACTTTTCCGGAATGTTCAACGACACGCCCTTGAGCGCATGGAACGCGCCGTAATACAGATTCAGATCGCTGATCTCAAATTTATTCTTCATCGGTTTTTCCCTTCTTTCGGACTGCGTTCAGGACTGCCGTCCAATGCGCTTGGCAATGGCGGAAGCCGCGGCGTTGATGAGCAGCACCACCGCCAGCAGCACCACCGCCGAGGCGTAGGCCTTGTCGGAGTTGAGC
>JAEYFO010000267.1 GCA_023402915.1 Bacillota bacterium
AATGGCCTGCGCCGGATCGTTGACGGCCAGCGCGCTGAGCGGAAACAGCACCAGCGCTGCCGCCAAAAGAACGCTTGCCGCGAGGATGAACAACTTGCGCATCGAAAAGAGCGACCTCCGTCAAAAAGTTTAAAGGAAAGAGAATAGCGCCGGCGGTCTATAGAAAATACTCCTCGAATCCGCCGTCTACTGCTATTATAATCCAAATTTCGAAAAAAACAATTTCTTACAGGAAGTGTTTCAATTCGTTCAAAGATTGTTCATATTTCGGGGCAAAGTGGGGGAGAACGCCCTGTAAAACGCCCGGCAATCGAGTAACTTCATCATATTCTTAGGATTCTTTTTCTTTATAGGATTCTTTTATTGAATAAAAGGAAAGAAACGTATATCATATAGAAAGAAGAGGAATCGGGTTTTTGTTGAGTTTTCAGAAAGGATTGATTCGCAAGATGGCAGATTTTTCGGCATTGACCAAACTGGCCCCGTCGCTGGAAATCATGGGGTCTCAGGGCGCATTTCTGCTGGCAGGCCCCAAGGACGATCCCAACGTCATGACGATCGGCTGGGGTACGGCCGGCGTGATGTGGAGCCTTCCGGTTTTCACCGCGCCGGTGCGCCTTTCCCGCCACACCCATGGGCTGCTTGAAGTGGGCAGCGTCTTTACCGTGTCCTTCCCGGGCGCGGGAAAGATGAAAAAGGAACTGGGCTTTTGCGGCTCGCACAGCGGCCGGGATTGCAAAAAAGTGCAGGAGGGCGGCCTGACGCTCCTTCCCGCAAAGGAGATCGAAAGCAGCGTCGTCAAGGGCTGCGCGCTGTATCTGGAGTGCCGCGTGCTCAACTGCACCGACCTGTCCCTTGAGACGTTCAGCGCTGCGCAGAAGGAACGCTGGTACAGCGGCGGCGACGAGGGCAACACGCACACGTTGTTCTGCGCGCAGATCCTCGCCTGCTATGAGGGCGAAAACTGAGGAAAAGCGCTTTGCGGCGCTTGACAAAGGGCGCGGTCAATCGATAAAATTAAAAGGTACATTTGTTCTTTTCACTGACGACAGGAGGAATGAAAATGGCGCAGAATCTTGCCCAGAAAATCATTGCAGCACATCTGGTTTCCGGCGAGATGGTTCCCGGTTCGGAAATCTCTATTCGGATCGATCAGACGCTGACGCAGGATTCTACCGGCACCATGGCCTACCTGCAATTCGAAGCGATCGGCGTTCCCCGCGTCAAGACGAAGCGCTCCGTGGCCTATATCGATCACAACACGCTTCAGTCCGGTTTTGAAAATGCGGACGATCACAAGTTTATCCGCACCGTGGCCGGCAAGCACGGGATATTCCTTTCCCGCGCGGGCAACGGCATCTGCCACCAGGTGCATCTGGAGCGCTTCGGCAGGCCGGGCTGGACGCTGCTCGGTTCCGACAGCCATACGCCCACCGGCGGCGGCATCGGTATGCTCGCCATCGGCGCGGGAGGTCTGGACGTGGCCGTGGCCATGGGCGGCGGCGCGTATTATCTGACCATGCCCAAAGTGGTGCGCGTGAACCTGATCGGCAAGCTCCGTCCCTATGTTTCCGCCAAGGACATCATCCTCGAGGTGCTGCGCCGCATGACGGTCAAGGGCGGCGTGGGCAAGATCATCGAATACACCGGCGAAGCCGTGGCCACGCTCTCCGTTCCGGAACGGGCGACCATCGCCAACATGGGCGCTGAGCTGGGTGCGACCACGTCCGTTTTCCCCAGCGACGACGTGACAAAGGCGTTCCTCCGCGCGCAGGGCAGGGAAGAGGACTTCACGCCCCTTTGCGCAGACCCCGGCGCATCCTATGACGAGGCGCTGGAGATCGACCTTTCGGCGCTTGTGCCCATGGCGGCCTGCCCCCACAGCCCCGATAACATCAAAACGGTCGAAGAGATCGGCGAGATCCCCGTGCAGCAGGTCTGCATCGGCAGCTGCACCAATTCTTCCTATGCCGACATGATGAAGGTGGCCGAGATTCTTCGGCGCACGGGCGGAACGGTCGCGCCTCATTGCAGCCTGACCATTTCCCCCGGCTCCCGTCAAGTGATGACCATGCTGGCGGAAAACGGCGCCCTTGCGACCATGATCTCTGCCGGCGCCCGCGTGCTTGAATGCGCCTGCGGCCCCTGCATCGGCATGGGTCAATCTCCCGAAAGCAACGCCGTGTCCGTCCGCACGTTCAACCGCAATTTCTTTGGACGCAGCGGGACCCAGAGCGCGCAGGTCTATCTGGCCAGCCCCGAAGTGGCGGCCATCACGGCCATCCGCGGCAAGCTGACCGATCCGCGTCTGCTCGGTGGTGAGCTGAATGTTTCCATGCCGGAGCATTTCCTCATCAACGACAATATGATCCTTCCGCCCGCCCCCGAAGGCGAAGAGGTGGAAGTGGTGCGCGGCCCGAACATCAAGCCCTTCCCCGTCAACGTGGAGCTTCCGGATTCCGTCGGCGGCGAAGTGCTGCTGCACATGGAGGACAACATCACCACAGACCATATCATGCCCTCCAACGCCAAGCTGCTGCCCTACCGCAGCAATATCCCCTACCTTTCCGACTATTGCCTGACCCCGGTGGATCAGGACTTCCCCGCCCGCGCCAAGGAAAAGCACGGCGGCTTCCTTATCGCCGGTCAGAATTACGGCCAGGGTTCGAGCCGCGAACACGCCGCGCTGGTGCCGCTGTATCTGGGTATCAAGGGCGTGATCGCCAAGAGCTTTGCCCGGATCCATATGGCCAATCTCATCAACTCCGGCATTCTCCCGTTGACGTTTGTCAACGAGGAGGATTACGACCGCGTGGCGCTCGGCGACGTGCTTTCGCTTGAAAACGCGCGGGAACAGGTTGCCGCGGGAGAGCTTCTCACCGTGCGCAACGTGACAAGATCTCTGGACATTCCCGTCCGCCTCTCCATTTCGGACCGGCTGCGGGAGGTTCTGCTCGCCGGCGGGCTGCTCAACTATACCCGCATCCACGGCTGAGCCGCAATTTTCGTATCTCATTAAAACTATATCGGCAGGTGTAACAAAAATGAAAGAACGTCGTGTTTCCGAAGCGGTCATCCGCAGACTCCCCAAATACTACCGCCAGCTCCAGGAGCTGGAAAAGCGCGGTGTCGAGCGGATTTCCTCGAGCGAACTTTCCAATGAAATGGGCTTCAACGCGTCCCAGATCCGTCAGGACTTCAACTGCTTCGGCGGTTTCGGCCAGCAGGGCTACGGATATCAGGTCAGCGTGCTGCTCCGCGAGATCAGCTCGATCCTCGGCTTGACCCATGTGTACAACATCGTCATCATCGGCGCCGGCAACATCGGCAAGGCGCTGGCCCGCTACGCCGGTTTTGGCAAAGAGGGCTATTGCGTCAAGGGCGTGTTTGACGTGCGTCCCGACCTGATCGGCAAGGATCTTTCCGGCGTGACGGTCAGCGATGCGGCCGAGCTCGATGCCTTCCTTGCGGAAACGCCCATCGATATCGGCGTCATCTGCACCCAGAAAGAGGACGCGCAGGAGATCGCCGAAAAGCTGGTCAAAAACAACGTCCATGCCATCTGGAACTTCGCGCCCATCGACGTTCATGTGGAAAACGCCAGCGTGGAAAACGTCCATCTGAGCGACAGCCTGTATGTGCTGTCCTATCGGCTGACCAACGCCTGAACAGATGCGCACGTCTTTTCAGGTGCTCAGCCGCGCCCGCAACTGCTTCTGTAATCTCACGTCCGAAGTGCGCGCCGCAGTGCGTGCTTCCGGCGTGCAGGAGGGGCTTTGCGTCCTGTTCGTCCCGCATACGACCTGCGGACTGACCCTCTGCGAAAACGCCGACCCGGACGTCCGGCGCGACGTGCTTTTTGCCATGAACCGCGCCGTTCCCAATGTGGATTTTCACCACGCGGAGGGCAATTCCGACGCGCACACCAAAGCGTCGCTGTTCGGCTTTTCCCTCACGCTGATGATCGAAGGGGGCGACGTGCTCCTTGGCCGCTGGCAGGACGTGTTTCTGGTGGAATTCGACGGCCCGCGAAAGCGCACGGTCTATCTCAAGATCATGGCTGGCTGACGCGGCGGACAGCAGGCACGGCAAGCGGCGGAAAATGCACGGCAGGCGCTTGTTCGGGTTTTTGCAAAAACGCGGCATAGCCGGTGTGCGCGAAAAGCGGGCAAAGGCGGATGGCTTTCAGCGGGTGATTCTTTGGCTGCTGCGGGAAGAATCGTAAATACCCTCGAAAGTAGTTCTTTTTGCAGAAAACGGCTCCCAAGCAGCGGTTAGCGGGATACGAAGAAACGTTTTGATTAGCCCCGCCAAGTCAAACGTAGAAAAAAACGGTACAGTGCAACGCTGTACCGTTTTCGTTTGCAGCGGCTGTTTTTTGAAAAAGAGCCTTTTACAAACTGCGAAGCTGCTTTTTTACGCCGCATACTGTAGGAAGCCTTCCGCAATCGTTCGGGACGTTCAGCGCGGCATGGCCTGCGACGGATTTTTCGGACTCTTTTGAGCCTTTTTCCAGCACAACAGGGCAAGTCCGGCGCAAAGCGCGGCGGCCAGCGAATAATACAGCCGGTAGCGGGTCAAAAAAGACGAAGCGAGCAGCAGCAGGGCGCAGAGCAGATAACGCCGTGCGCTCGACGGGGCCAGCGCTGTGGAGCGGAACTGCTTTCGGCGGTTTTGCCGCTGCACAATGGAACGCTGCACCATGCGCTCCACAGCGTCGTCGGCAGGCAGAACGCCCTGTTCCTTGGCAAGCGCAAGAAGCGCTTCCGGCCCGTGCCAGACGATGCGCAGATTGGTTTTTTGCGCCAGCTCCCGGGCGCGGGGCGAGAGGGAGCAGGTGCTGTAAAGCTGCAAACAGCCGCAGTTTTCCGCCAGCGCGCGGCGGCACAGCGCCAGCATTTTGGAAGCGTCAAACGTCTCCTGCGGCAGTTCTGAAAGCAGCAGGCAGAGCGTTTTTTCTCCCCGGGCATTTCGTTCGAAAAACCCTCCTTCGCAGGGGACGATGGCGCGCAGCTCCCGCTCGCTTTCCTGCGCGCGGAGCAAAAACTCATAGCTTTTTTGCGGCGACAGGAGCATCAGATGCTCGAGCAGCGCTTCTTTTCGGAGCGCTTCGCTGTGTTCTTTGACAAACCGGTCAAAGCGAATGCTGCGCCACAGCCGCCACGCCGTCAGCCCCATGGCGGCGGAAACGCCCGAAAGCAGCAGCGCGGCGGTGGTTTGACGCATCTGGGTCAGAAACCAGCCGTAACACAGGACGAAAAACACGGCGAAGAGCAAAGCGTTGTCCGCCCATTGCGCCGCAATGGTGCGGTGGGTAAATTCCCGCTGAAAATAGCGTTTCGTTTTGGGATCCATGGCAGTTGTTCCTCCTTTTGGCAGGGAACGCGCATTTTTGAAAAAATTTGAAAAAGCAGCGCTTCGGGTGCTTTGGGAAAGCGCCTTTTTGCGGCCGCTGCGCGTATTTTCCAACTGAGGGTATTTTTGCCGCAGAATGGTTTCGTTATTCTTCATCCTGCGGTATAATAAAAAATACTTCCACCGTTTCAAAAAATGGGTCGGTGGAAGCAGTTTGATTTTTGACACGACGGAGGCGGTTTCATGCAGCAGGGTTCTTTCGCCAAAACGCCGGCGCGGCTGGGCGTGCTGGGCGGTTCGTTCGACCCGGTCCATCA
>JAEYFO010000168.1 GCA_023402915.1 Bacillota bacterium
GTCATGATCTTCGTCGTGCTGGCGGGATAGGCTTTGGTGTCCGCATTTTTTTCATAGAGGATCGAGCCGGAATCCGCGTCCATCAGCACGACGCAGTTCGAGGTGATCTCCCCGGTGTATTCGGCCAGCGCGCCGGAAGGCAGCAGCAGCGCACAAAGCAGGATCGCGCCAAGCAGCGCGGCAAAGTTCTGTTTGAAACGTCTCAAAACGTCAGGTCCTCCTCGTTGGAATTGGTCGGTTTTGCTGTCAGATTTCTTTAGTATAACAATGAATTGGGGAAAATGGTAGCCGCCAGAAGAAGAAAGACGGCGAAAAAACGCCCGTAGTGCGGTTAATTTGGCGGATTTGTAAACAATTTGTAAGGGATTTTCGAACAGGGCCCGCGCAAAGCGCCCGAATGGAAAGCGGGTGTGGCGGGAAGGTTTTTCCCATGCTATAATAGAATAACCGGATTTCATTCAAATGTCAAAATGTCAAAAGCCGCCCGCTGCGGCGCGCTTTTTCAGGAGGTATCCCAATATGCCCTACCGCTTGCTTTTGGTCGACGACGAACCGCTCATTCTCAAGGGATTGAAATTTTCTCTCGAACAGGACGGCTACCAGACGGACGAGGCGCACGACGGCGAGGAGGCGCTCGAAAAGCTGGCCGCCGGCCCATACGATCTGATCCTGCTCGACGTGATGCTGCCCAAGCTCAGCGGCATCGAGGTGTGCCAGCGCGTGCGCGAAACGAGCGACATCCCCATCATCATGCTCACCGCCAAGGGCGACGACATGGATAAAATTCTGGGCCTTGAATACGGCGCGGACGATTACGTGACCAAGCCTTTCAATATTCTTGAAGTCAAGGCGCGCATCAAGGCCATTTTGCGCCGCATGAGCCGGACGGCTCCCGCCGCGCCCGAGGAAACGAACGAGATCGAATCGGGCGGACTGCGCATCAACATCGCGAACCTGACGGCCACGCTCGACGGCAAGGCCATCAATCTCACGGCCAAGGAGTTTGAAATCCTCAAGCTCCTCATGTCCAACCCCGGCAAGGTGTTCAGCCGTGAAGAGCTGCTTGAAAAGATCTGGGGCTACGAATACATGGGCGACCTGCGCGCGGTGGACGTTCATATCAACCGCCTGCGCAGCAAGGTCGAGCGGGACAGCAACCACCCGGAATTCATCCTGACAAAATGGAAAGCGGGATATTACTTTGCGGAGCACCAATAAAGCGTTTTATTCCATCCGGTGGCGCATGACGATGAGCTATCTGCTCATTACGCTGCTGGGCTTTGCCATCGTGCTGTATTCCGTTTCCAGCATCGTGGAGGGCTATCTCGTCCGCCAGCGCACGGGCGAGCAGCAGCAGTCCACCGATCAGATCTCCTGGGAGCTGCTCAGCTCCATGCGTGCGGGCGAAGCGTCCATGCTTTATCGTTCCGCCGTGGAATACAGCCAAAAGCTCTCCGGCCGTATCCTGATCCTCGACGCGAACGGCGTCGTGCAGGTGGACGCGCTTTCCGTGCTCAACGGCTATGCGCTCGACTATCCGGAGATCGGCGACGTGCTTTGGAACGGCGCGTCCTCGTCCTACGGCTATCATCAGCGCACGGCGTCCCTTTCGGAAAACGACGGGGCGCTTGCCCGCTTCTGGCATTCCATTTTCCCAAAGAAGGAGTGGGACGTCTACTATGTCAGCGCCATCGCAGCGGAGGGGGAAAGCCCGCTGGGCGCCGTGGTGTTTTCCGCGTCCATTCAGGACGTGAAGGCCAGCGTTTCCAGCATCCGGAACCAGGTGCTGCTGGTGCTCACAGCCGTGGCCTGCGCGATCCTGGTGGTAACGGTGCTGCTTTCCAATTCCATCACCCGCCCCATTACGGAGCTGACAAGGGTCATCCGCCGGATGGGCCGGGGGGAATTCAACCTGCGCGTCAGGGTTTCGGGAAAAACCGAGGTGGACGAGCTGGGCCGCACGTTCAACGACATGAGCGAGCGCCTCGAAAACATCGAGCAGTTCCGAAGCGAATTCGTCTCGAACGCCTCGCACGAGATCAAAACGCCGCTGGCCACCATGAAGATCCTTATCGAATCGCTGCTGTATCAGCCCGCGTTTGACGAGAAGGTGACCAGAGAGTTTCTGGGCGACGTCAATCAGGAGATCGACAGGCTCAATCTGGTCATCAGCGATTTGCTGCGTCTGGTGCAGTTCGATCAGATGGAGGACCGGCTCCAGCCGCAGAACGTCCAGCTCGATCAGCTCTGTCAGGAAGCCGTCAAACGCATCGCGCCCATTGCGGGAAAAAAGAACATTGCGATCGAGAGCGATCTGGCGCCCTTTTCCGCTGTGGGCGATCCGGTCAAGCTCGAACAGGTCTTTTTCAACATTGTGGACAACGCCGTCAAGTACACCGATCAGGGCGGAACCGTGAAGGTGCGCCTGCGCCCGAGCGGCGAATGGGCGCTTGTGGAAATTTCCGACAACGGCATCGGCATCCCGCAAAAGGATCTGCCCCACATTTTCGACCGGTTCTACCGGGTGGACAA
>JAEYFO010000051.1 GCA_023402915.1 Bacillota bacterium
CCCTCCCGGAACGGGCAAAACCCTTCTGGCGCGTGCCGTCGCGGGGGAAGCGGGCGTTCCCTTCTTTACCATCTCCGGCTCGGATTTTGTGGAAATGTTCGTCGGCGTGGGCGCTTCCCGCGTGCGCGACCTGTTCAACACCGCCAAAAAGACCGCTCCCGCCATCATCTTTATCGATGAGATCGACGCGGTCGGCCGTCACCGCGGCGCCGGCCTGGGCGGCGGACACGACGAGCGCGAGCAGACGCTCAACCAGATGCTCGTCGAGATGGACGGCTTTGATCCCCATGCGGGCATCATCGTCATCGCCGCCACCAACCGCCCCGACATCCTCGACCCCGCGCTCATGCGTCCCGGCCGTTTCGACCGTCAGGTCACCGTCGGCACGCCGGACGTCAAGGGCAGGGAGGATATTCTCCGCATTCACGCCCGCAAAAAGCACCTCGGTCCCGATGTGGATCTGAAGGTGCTTGCCCAGCGCACGCCGGGCTTCACGGGCGCGGACCTTGAAAACGTCCTCAACGAAGCGGCCATCCTCGCCGCCCGCTGCCACAAGCAGCAGATCGGGATGCCCGAGGTGGAGGAGGCCATCACCCGCGTCATCGCCGGCCCCGAAAAGCGCAGCCGCGTCATCAGCGCGGAGGATAAGCGCATCACGGCCTACCACGAAACCGGCCACGCCCTTGTGGCGCGGGCGCTGCCCGAATGCGACCCCGTCCACGAGATCTCCATCATCCAGCGCGGGCGCGCCGCAGGTTACACCATGACCCTCCCCGAAAAGGAGAGCCAGCACATGACCCGCGGCAAGCTGCTCGATTCCATCGTGATGATGCTCTCCGGCCGGGTGGCCGAGCAGCTTTTCATCGGCGATATCAGCACCGGCGCATACAACGACCTTCAGCGCGCCACCGATACCGCCCGCCGCATGGTGACGGAATACGGCATGAGCGAACGGCTCGGCCCGATCTTCCTCGGCGGCGACCGGGAAGTGTTCATCGGCCGCGACCTGGGTCACAGCCGCAACTACAGCGAGGAGATCGCGTCGGTCATCGACGAGGAGATCCGAAACATCATCGAAGCCTCCTACAAAAAGTCTGAAGAGCTGCTCCGCGCGAACAGCGACGTCGTCCACAGGGTGGCAAAGACCCTCATCGAGCGCGAACGGCTCGACGGCGCGGAGTTTGAAACGCTCTGCAACGGCGGCGAACTGCCCCCCGCGGACGGAGAGGCTTCCCAAGCTGAAGCGGGGGAGGCCAAAGCGGCCGAACCGGCCAAAGCGGGAGCCAAGGCCGAAGCTTTGGACAACGGCGGCCCCGGCGCGGCGGACGCGCCGAAAGCTCCGGAAGCGGAGAACCCGGCGTCCGGCGGAGAAAACGCCTGAGCGGAAACAGCTGAAAATGCAAAAGACGAATCGGTATTGCAGCCGGTTCGTCTTTTTTATGTGTGGGAAAAGAAAGGTGGAAAAGAAAAGGAAGAAAAAGCGTTTTGCTTTTCGCCGGGTTTTTCGGTGCGAAAATCGTCGGCGGGTCGGGATCTGATGGAAAAAGCAAAAAACTCCGAACGTTGAAAATGGACACGTGGCGATTTTTGGGAAAAATTGCACAAAACACAAGACGTTTTTCGAAAAATACGTGGGATTTTCCGGAAAAATTAAATCCCATCCGTTTACGCGGGAAGGGAAGTGTGATATACTGGTTTTACTTTGGAAAGTATCTCACCGGCGCAAAGGGCAAATGGCGTTTTGCAAAAGAGCTGCATTGGCTTTCCTGCGGCAAAGCGTCCGGTTCGCCGGCGGTATTTTTTCGCGCCCGGCGGCGTCCGGGCCGGTTGCCGCGCCCTTTGGACAAACAGCCGGGAGAAGAAAGGTTGAATCCGCATGGAAAACAACACGCTCAAAGAGGTCATTGGCGCGCAGAACATCCGCCTCGCAGAGGACGGCCGTTCCGTCGTCATCATCGACCAGACCAAGCTGCCCAACCTCGAAGAATACCTCACGCTCAAAACGCCGGAGGAATTTTTCGAAGCCATTTATGAATTGCGGGTGCGCGGCGCTCCCGCCATCGGCATCTGCGCGGGCTACGCCATGTACGTGCTGGCGCAGAACATCGAAGCGAAGGACTACGAAGGCTTCCTCGCCGAGTTCCGCCGCCTCAAGGATTACATCAACAGCTCCCGCCCCACGGCGGTCAACCTCAGCTGGGCGCTCAAGCGCATGGAAGGCGTCGTGACCGGAAACGCCGGAAAGCCCGTCGAGGAGATCATTGCCCTGCTTGGAAAAGAGTGCCATGCCATCCACGAAGAAGACATCGCCATGTGCAAGGCCATTTCCGAATACGGCCTGTCCCTCATCAAGGACGGCGACGGCATCCTGACCCATTGCAACGCCGGCCCGCTGGCCACGTCCCGCTATGGCACGGCCATCGGCCCCATGCTTCTTGGCAAGGAGCGCGGCATGAATTTCCGCGTCTTTTCCGACGAGACCCGCCCGCTGCTCCAGGGCGCGCGCCTGACCAGCTATGAATTGCAGCGCGCCGGTGTGGACGTGACGCTCATCTGCGACAACATGGCCAGCATCGTCATGAAAAACGGCTGGGTGCAGGCCTGCTTCGTCGGCTGCGACCGCGTGGCCGCCAACGGCGATACCGCAAACAAGATCGGCACCAGCGGCGTGGCCATTCTCGCCAAGCACTACGGCATCCCGTTCTACGTGCTCGGCCCAACGTCCACGATCGACATGAACATCAAGACCGGCGACGACATCGTCATCGAGCTGCGTCCGCCGGAAGAGATCAAGGAAAAGTGGTACGCAAAGCCCATGGCCCTGCCGGAGGTCAAGTGCTACAATCCCGCGTTCGACGTGACGGACCACAGCCTCATCACCGGTATCGTTACAGAAAAGGGCATTTGCTACGCGCCCTTTGACGAGAGCCTCGCCAAGCTCTTCAAGTAAGTGCTGCAAGTCCTCTGCGGCTTTTCGCAGAGAGATTTTAACAAGCAATCAAGGAGGAAATTTTCGATGAAACAGTTCAAGAAAATCGCCGCGCTGCTGCTGGCGCTGATGCTGGTTCTGGCCGCGGCCGGATGCAGCGCGCCCGCTTCCGAATCCGAAAAGACCGACGCTCCTGCCGAAGCTACCGATGCTCCCGTAGAAGCCACCGATGCTCCCGCCCCTTCCGAAGGTGAAGCCAAGGGCCTCAAGATCGCCATCGTCACCACCTCCGGCGTGGACGACGGTTCCTTCAACGAAGACTGCTACGACGGCGTCGTTGCGTTCGTGAACAACCATTCCGACTGCACTGTCACCGACATCAAGGAACCCGACGTGAGCAAGGTCAACCAGGCTGTGGCCGACGTTATCGCCGACTACGACGTGCTGGTGCTGCCCGGCTTCCAGTTTGCCCAGGTCGGCACGCTGGCGCAGGAAAACCCCGACAAGAAGATCATCCTCGTGGACACCACGCCCACCGATGACGAAGGCAACTCCGTCGAGCTGCCCAACGTCTATGCCATGACCTTCGCCGAGCAGGAAGGCGGCTTCTTCGCCGGCCTGGCTGCCGCGCTGGAGACCAAGACCGGCAAGGTCGCCGTCGTCAACGGCATGGCCTATCCCTCCAACGTCAACTATCAGTACGGCTTTGAAAGCGGCGTGAACTACGCCAACGCCAAGTACGGCACCACCGCGCAGTGCGTCGAACTGCCCTCCTATGCCGGCACCGACGTGACCGGCGCCAACGTGGGCGGCAACTACGCCGGCAGCTTCGCCGACGAAGAAACCGGCAAGGCCATCGGCAACGCCCTCATCAACGAAGGCTGCGACATCCTCTTCGTCGCCGCCGGTTCCACCGGCAACGGTACCTTCACCGCCATCAAGGAAGCCGCCGGCGTGTTCGCCATCGGCTGCGACGTCGACCAGTACGACGACGGCGTGAACGGTTCTTCCAACATGATCCTCACCTCCGCGCTGAAGGTCATGCACTCCAACGTGGAAAAGCAGCTCAACGCCATCTATGACGGCACCTTCGCGGGCAAGAACGAACTGCTCCAGGCCAACACCGACTCCACCGGCTACGTCAGCGCCGAAGGCCGTCAGCAGCTTTCCGCCGACACCCTGGCCAAGCTGGCCGAAGCCTATGAGCTGGTCAAGAACGGCACCGTCGTTCCCGCTGCCAACTTCAACGGCTATACCCCCGAAGATTTCCCCGGCCTGAACTAACCAACGGGCTTGCCGGGAATTCCCCATCTGAGGATCCCGAACCCTTCCCCGGAGCCGCCCCGCGCGGCTTCGGGTGAGGAAAGGGCGGTCTTTTGCGGCCGCTTTTTCCCCACCCGAAAGGGGAGACGTTTTCTGCGTCCGGCGGAAAACGCTTTTTCCGTGTTTGCGGCCTGCCTGAATTGAGCCACGCCCCATAAATCGGAAAACTCCGTTAGAAAACGTCGTCTGCGCTGAGCGGTTCTTAGCGGAACGGCCTTTCCAGGCAAAAACGGAAAATGCTTTTTGCGAGTGTTTTTCCAAAACTGCTTCGGCGCAAGAACGCTCCTGCGCCGCGTTTTTTGCCGCAGAGCGCGAAGTTTGCCGAATGTCCCCGCCTGAGAAAAGGAGCATTTTTCAGCTGCAATTTGTTGTTCCCATAGAACCCTTTTTTACAAAAATCAACGTCGATACTACGCTGCAAAGAGCCGGGCGCTCTTTTCGCGGAACGCCCATAAAACGAGAAACGCAAGCAATCGAAAAACAAAAAGGAGGCCTCCTTCCATGATCGTTCCCTCTGCCTGCAACGCCGCCGCCGTCGGCGATATTGCAAAAACCGTCCTCATGCCCGGCGACCCGCTGCGCGCCAAGTTTGTGGCGGAAACCTATCTGGAAAATCCCGTGTGCTTCAACACCGTGCGCAACATGTTCGGCTATACCGGCACCTATCACGGCAAGCGCGTTTCCGTCATGGGCAGCGGCATGGGCATTCCCTCCATGTGCCTGTACGCCTATGAGCTTTACAATTTCTTCGAGGTGGAAAACATCATCCGCATCGGCACGGCGGGCGGCATTGCCGACGACATCCATCTGCGCGATGTGCTCATCGCCATGGGCGCCTGCACCAATTCGAACTTCGCGGCCCAATATCAGCTGCCCGGCACGTTCGCTCCCATGGCAGACTACGGCCTGCTCAAGAAGGCGACGGACAGCAAGGCTGCCGAAAAGTGCCATCTGGTGGTGGGTTCCGTCCTCACGAGCGACCAGTTCTATAACGCCAACCCCAACTATAACGCGGCTTTCCGCGATATGGGCGTCAAGGCTGTCGATATGGAGACCGCCGGTCTTTACATGACGGCTGCCGCCGCCCACAAGAACGCCCTGAGCATCCTGACCATTTCGGATCACGTGTTCACCGGCGAGGCGCTTTCCGCGCAGGAGCGCCAGGAAACCTTTACCGACATGATGGAGATCGCTCTGGAGATCGCCTGAAGATACGAACCCTGAAGATACGAACAAAGATGTTCCAGCGGCCCGCGCGGCATGGCACGGGCTGCCGGACATTTTTTTCAAAATGGGACAAACGGCAGGAGGGACGTATGTCTGACTACATCGTGGAAATGCGGCACATCACCAAGCGCTTCCCCGGCATCGTGGCCAATGATGATGTGACCATCCAGATCAAAAAAGGGGAGATCTACGCGCTCCTCGGGGAAAACGGCGCGGGAAAATCCACCCTGATGAGCATGCTCTTCGGCATGTATGAGCCGGACGAGGGCGAGATCATTATCCGGGGCGAACCGGTCAAAATGGCCTCGTCCCACGAGGCGGCGGCGCTCAATATCGGCATGGTGCATCAGCATTTCAAGCTGGTGCAGAACTATACCATCGCGGAAAACATCATCCTCGGCGTGGAGCCGGTCAAAAAGAAGCTGGGCTTCCTGCCGTGGGTGGATCTGAGGGGCGCGAATGAAAAGGTCCGCGAGCTTTCCAAGCGCTACGGCCTGGAAGTCGATCCGGAGGAGACGATCGAAAACGTCAACGTCTCCATCCAGCAGCGCGTGGAAATCCTCAAGATGCTCTACCGCGAGGCGGAGATCCTGATCTTCGACGAACCGACGGCCATCCTCACCCCGCAGGAGATCGAGTTCCTGCTCGAAGTGATGAAGGAGCTGCGGGCGGGCGGAAAGACCATCATCCTCATCACCCACAAGCTCGAGGAGATCAAGAAGATCGCCGACCGCTGCGCTATTTTGTACCGAGGCAAGCTGGTCAAGGTGCTGGATGTGGCCGAAACGTCCACGCAGGAAATGGCGAACCTTATGGTAGGCCGCGAAGTGTCCTTCGTGACGGAAAAAGCCCCCGCGCGCTTTGGCGACGTGGTGCTCGACGTGAAAAATCTCTCCGTCCGCAACGAGGACAAGGTCGAGATGGTCAAAAACGTCTCGTTCTCCGTGCGCGCCGGCGAGATCTTCGCCGTGGCGGGCGTGGCCGGAAACGGTCAGGTGGAGCTGGCGGACGCCATTGCCGGCCTTGCAAAGGCCAGCGGCGGGACGGTTGCTCTCCTTGGAAAAGACATCACCCATATGGACATCCGCGAGCGCACGGAGCAGGGCATTTCCTATATTCCTGAGGACCGGCAGAGCTACGGTCTGGTGCTGGATTTCGATTTGCAGAACAACCTGGCGCTGCGCAAGTATTATCGCGAGCCCATGGCGAAAAGGGGCGTGCTCCAGCCCGCGGCGATCCGCTCCTACAGCGAAACGCTCATCGACGAATACGACATCCGCAGCGCGCAGGGCCCGGACACCCACATGCGCGCCATGAGCGGCGGCAACCAGCAAAAGGCCATCATCGCCCGGGAGATCGACCAGAACTCCCCGCTGATGATCTTCGTGCAGCCCACCCGCGGCCTGGACATCGGCGCGATCGAAAACGTTCACCGCCAGATCCTGCGCGAGCGGGACAACGGCAAAGCCGTGCTGCTCATTTCGCTGGAGCTGGACGAAGTGATGGGCCTTGCCGATACCATCGGCGTGATCTATAACGGCGAGCTGCTGCGCATCGCCGAAGCGGGCGTCCTTTCGACGCAGGAAGTGGGACGGTACATGATGGGGGTGAAGGAATGAACGGAAAAAAGAGCGAAAAGCGCACGTTCGGCCAGTGGTTCCTCGATGCGCTCGACGATCCGAAACGCAGCCGCATCGCCGTTCCGGTGATCGCCATTCTTTTGAGCCTGCTGGCAGTCATCCTGTTCATGCTGCTGCTGGGCAAAAACCCCTTCACGGCCATCAAGAGCTTCCTGCAGGGCTGCGGATTCCTGCCCAAAGCCACCTATGCAAACGGCAAGAGCATGTTCACGGACTTCCTCTCGTTCCTTGACGCGCTGACGCCCATGCTGCTGGCGGCGCTGGGCATCATCGTGGCGATGAAGGCGGGCCTTTTCAACATCGGCGTGGCCGGCCAGATGCTGGCCGCAGGCTTCCTGGCCACGGCCATCGTGGGCTACAGCGGCCTGAGCGCAGTCATCGCAAAGCCCCTCGTCATTCTCATCGGCATGGCGGCGGGCGCGCTCCTCGGCGCGTTGGTGGGCTATCTCAAATACCGCTTCAACATCCATGAAGTGGTGTCCACCATCATGTTCAACTATATCATCAGCTACGTCACCAGCTTCTTCATCAACACCTATTATGCCGACATGATCACCCGCAGCTCCAAGGTGTGCAGCCCGGCGGCGCGGCTGACCATCACGGGCGTGCAGGCGGGCGATCTGAAGCTGAGCATCCCGCTGGGCATCGTGCTCGCGATCATCGCGGTGTTTGTGGTGCGCTTCCTTCTTGATCGGACGGTGCTGGGCTACGAGATGAAAACCGTGGGCCTCAACCCCAAATGCGCGCGCTACTGCGGCATCCGCGTCGGCCGCCGCATGGTGACGGCCATGGCCATTTCCGGCCTGCTGGCCGGTCTTGCGGGCGTGACGTATTACCTCGGCTATTACAACACCATCATCCCCAAGGAGCTGGCGGGCATGGGCTATGACTGCATCGCCGTGTCCCTCCTTGGCAACCTCAGCCCCGTGGGCAGCATCTTCGGCGCGGCGCTGGTGACGATCTTCCAGAAGGGCAGCGTCTACATGAGCTCCACCATGAGCGTCCCGAAGGAGATCGCCTCGGTGGTCATCGGTCTGATGCTGCTGTTCTCCGCCTGCGGAAGCTATATCCGCTACGTGGCGCATCAGCTGCGGGAAAAGCGGCTCTATCAAAAGGCGCAGGCGGCGGAAAAGGCCGCGGCGGCTGTGCGGGGCGGCGAAACGGGCGCGGCGCTCGAAGCCGCGGCGCAGGATAAGAAGGAGGAGGGCAAGCAGTAATGGATGTGATTTTTATCGACGGTCTTTCCTTCGCTCTTCCGCTGTTCATCATCGCCATCGGCGGCATTTATTCCGAACGGGCGGGCGTGACCAACCTGGCGCTCGAGGGCTTGCAGGGCTTCGGCGCGTTCGTCGGCGCGCTGACGGCGACGCTGCTTGCAGGCGTGTTCCCCGAAGGCTCGCAGATGTATTTTTACGTGGCGGCCATCGCGTCCATCCTCGGCGGCATGGTCTATTCCATGCTTCACGCGCTGCTTTGCATCAGGTTCCGTGCCAATCAGGTCATCAGCGGCGTGGTCGTCAACATCCTCGCCGTGGCGCTGACCACCTTTTTGACCAGCCAGGCCAACATGGCCATTTTCGGCAACGCTTCCAACAAGTTCCAGCTGGGCGTGTGCAGCCGCTTCACCGTGCCGCTCCTTTCGGACATCCCGGTCGTCGGCGCGCTGTTCAAGAATATGTACCCCTTCGAACTCATCATTGCCGTCGTCGCGCTGGCGATGTGGTACGTGCTCTATAAAACGCCCTACGGCCTGCGCCTTCGCGCCTGCGGCGACAATCCCCACGCGGTGGACGCGGCGGGCGGCTCTGTTGCAAAGACCCGCTTTGCGGCGGTCATGGTCTCCGGCGCGCTTTCCGGCCTTGGCGGCATCTGCTTTGCCTATTCCATCTCGGCCAATTTCTCCCCGAGCATCTACATGGGCTACGGCTATCTGGCCATCGCGGCCATGATCTTCGGCAACTGGAAGGTGCTGCCCACGCTGGCGGTCAGCCTGCTGTTCGGCTTTGCCAAGTCGCTGGGCTATAAGCTCTGTCTTCTGCTGGAAATGTCGAGCAACTTTTCTGACCTTTTCATGATCTTCCCCTATGTGCTCACGCTCCTGCTGCTGGTGTTCTTCTCCAAGCACAACCATCCTCCGCGGGCGGCGGGCGAAATTTACGACAAGGGAAAGCGCTGACGGCGGCTTTTTCAAGGGGATTTCCAAAAGAAACAATACGAAAAATTTGCGGCTTCGCGTCGGTGCGGAGCCGCATTTTTTCTGGACGGAACATTTTGCAAAATTTGAAAAAAGCTGAAAAACGTTACAATTTATTCATAAAGTAATCAAATTTCAATATTTTGTGAATCAAAGCGGAAAAATCGGCGAAAAAGCGGGCTGTTTTCCGGTAAAAATGGCAAAAAACAGCTGCGTTTGCAATGAAATCAAGAAAAGTATCTCGAAATACCGAAATATTTCCGGAGGATTTTGAAATAGTTCCGTAATATTTGATTGACAACCGCTGCTTGCTCTGGTAGAATTAGGATGTGCAAAAGGGTAAGCAAGCCCCGTGCTGTTCGCTCCAAGACGAACTGCTGAATCTTGCAATCTTTAAATTTTTGAAAGGAGACTGATGACATGAAGAAGACTCTGTCTATCGTGCTGGCCCTGGCGCTGGCTCTGAGCATGATCGCCTCCATGGCTTTCGTTCTCGGTCCCTCCACTGGCCTGGCCGGCGCTACCAACAGCGCTCTGAACATCACCAAGTTCTTTACCACCTACGACGCTTCCAACCTGCTGGCTGGCACCCGTCTGTATGCTCCCATCGTGGACAAGACCGACTCCGCTTTCGCGAAGAACGAGCTGATCCAGTTCTGCGTGGAATTCGAAGTCCTCAACGCCAAGACCATTGCCAACGGCGTGGCCAGCAACAAGGCTGAAGGCAAGTCCACCCTGCTGTTCACCTCTGATACCGTCAACCTGTCCGTGAACCAGTATCCCGGCCAGATGGCTCTGTATCAGGATGCGGGCATGCCCCTCGTCAACGCTGTGAACGTGACCACCAACACGGCTGGCCAGGGCGGCACCTACGACGCCAAGAAGAACTCTCTGGCTGTGGAAGTTGACTTCTATCAGGCTGAGTCCGGCAAGGCGAACGAGTTCACCGCTACCGGTATCCAGATCTCCGCTCCCGCTTCCTACAAGGACGCCAAGGCTACCTACTCCCTGATCTTCTCCGGCATCACCAAGGGCGAGATCACCGAGAAGGGCGCTGTCCAGATGAAGACCGCCTATGACGCTGGCGTTGCCTTCGTGGGCGGCAAGGCGGAAGTG
>JAEYFO010000062.1 GCA_023402915.1 Bacillota bacterium
CCCCGCACCGCCGGGGATGGCGCAAAAGGCTGCAAAAGGCACGGCCGCGGAGGAAAGAGCAACACTGCGCCTTCGCAGGCCGTGCCTTTTCAAAAGAATGTTCCAAAGAAAAGGAAAACCTTCCCCAAACAGATCCGAACCATGGGCGCATTGCGCCGCCATCTTCTTCAATTTAACAGCGTTTAACAAATCCAAACGATTCCCCAAAAACGCGGCGCGCTGCCGCGACAGGCCGTCAATTTCAGGAGGAACAAACGGTGAAAGCCACGATCAAAGACATTGCCCGTCTGGCGGGCGTCGCGCCCTCGACGGTGAGCCGCGCGCTTGCGGGCAGCGGACGCATCGGCGAAAGCACCCGCAACCACATCATCGACATCGCCCGGCAGCTGGACTATCATCCCAACGCCGTCGCCCGGGCGCTGGTGAGCAAGCGGGCCAACAATCTGGGCGTCGTTCTGCCCAGCTCCACGGAAAAGACCTTTGAGCATCCGCTCTATCCGGAAGTGCTCCGGGGCATGGGCGGCTTTGCGGCGCTGGAGCAGAACAACTTCCTCATGATCAGCACGCTCAGCCCCGAACAGGAGCTGGAAGCCGTCATGCGCGTGGTGGACAGCGGCATGGTGCAGGGGCTGGTGCTCATGGGGACGCGCGTCAACGACGCCACGGCGGAAAAACTCTCTGCCGACGGCTTCCCGTTTGTTTCCATCGGCCGCCCGCAGGAACAGGATTCCATCACCTGGGTGGATAACGACAACGCCCGCGCCGCCTATGAATTGACGTTCCGCCTGCTGGAAAAAGGGCACCGGCGCATTGCATTTTTGGGCGAGGATCAGGGGCATATGGTCATGGTGGACCGCTTCCGCGGCTACCGGGACGCGCTGCTTGACGCGGGCGTCGGCGTGGACAACGATCTGGTCATTCGCAGCTCCTTTATCGGAAAAACCGCCAACACCTCCGGCCTGCGGGAAATTTTGACCATGCAGGACCGCCCGACGGCCATTTTGGCCAGCGACGATTCTCTGGCGCTGTGGGCCATGCCCGTGGCGCGCGCCTGCGGCCTGCGGCTGCCGGAGGATCTCTCCTTTGCGGGGTTCCATAACCTCATGCTGGGGCAGTACGTCACGCCCACGCTCACGACGGTGGAGACTCATCCCTATCTTCAGGGACAGCTGGCCATCGAGCTGCTGACCGAGCGCATCCGCGCCGAGGGCGACCTGCCGTTTCGCAGCATGATCGTGCCCTATGAGATCATCGAGCGCGATTCGCTCAGCGCGCGGAAGGACTGAGCCCATGGTGGAGTATCTTTCCCGCATCGACGGGCGAAACGACGAAGTGCGCGCCCTTTGGGAGATCTGCTTTCCGGAGGATTCTTCCGCCTATGTCGATTGGGTCATGGCGCAGAAATTTGCGCCGGAGCGGGCGCGGGGCCTTGTGGAAAACGGCAGGCTGGTCAGCGCACTTCATCTGCTTCCGCTGGCGCTTTCTCTGCGCGCAAAAGCATTGGCGTTTCCCTTTGTTTCCGGGGCGGGGACGCTGCCGGAGTTCCGCGGCGGCGGACGGATGAACCGGCTGCTGGACGGGCTGTTTTCAGAGCTGCATGAAAGCGGCGGCAGCGCCGTCGGGCTCTATCCGTTTTCCTATGGATTTTACCGCGCGTCCGGGTTTGAGAGCATGAACCGCCTGTGCGAAGGGGAGCTTCCCGCGGCGCTGCTCGCAAAGGAAAGCGCCCGCTGGCCCAAGCACGAAGGGCAGATGGGCGCGCTGGAGCCGTCCGCCATGCTGGAAGCGTTTTCGGCGATGGCGAAGCGCTTTTCGGTGCACACGATCCGGGACGAAGCGTGGTGCGCTTCCCGCCTTTCGGAGTGGAAAAGCGACGGCGGCAGCGCCGTCGGCTACGTCCGGGCGGGCGTCGCTGCGGGCTATGCGCTCTTTTCGCCGGGGGAGGAAGTCCTTTCGACGGAAGAGCTGGTCTATGCGGACGAAGAAGCGCTGCGGGCGCTCCTTGCCCATCTGGCGTTTGCGGCAAAGTTGACGGGATGCAGGGCTGTCCGCGCGACGCTTCCGGAGCTGGACGCGCCCCACGAGCTGTTTTCCGACAGCCGCGATCTCTTTTTCCAGAACCCCGGCGCCATGCTGCGCATTGTGGACGTGGAGCAATTTTTTTCGGGCATGGAAACAGGCGCGAAGGGCGCTTTCTGCCTGCAAATCGACGATGGGCGCTGCCCGTGGAACGACGGACAATTCTTGTTCGACTGTGAAGGCGGAAGGCTCTCTGTGCAAAAGTGCGGCGGGCGAAAGCCGGACGGCCGCATGACCGTTGGCGCGCTGGCGCAGCTGGCCTCGGGCGCGATGGATGCTCAGGGCGCGGCGATGCGAGGCTTGATCCAGAGCGAAAACAAAGCGCTTTTTTCCGCGTTTCCGTCCGGCGGCGGACTGATTTTGGAGCGCTATTGAGCCGTTGAATTTTGAAAAAGGCGTGCCGGAACTCCCGCAAACTTTCGGAAAATCACGACTGAATCCGAAGAAATTTCGAAAAAACAAGCGCGCTGGAGCGATGGATTCAAACTTTCAGCGGGAAAAGCGCGGTTTTTGGACGCTTTCTTCCTTACGCCCTTGACGGATGGGGTACGAAATGAGTACAATAAAGCAAGACTTTTTACGACCCAGAAAAAAACGGAGGTAAACAAAAAATGCCTGAATCTGTTGCCAATTTCTTCACGGGCGGCCCCTTCCTGATGATTGTGCTGCTGGTGGCCATGTTTGCGATGATGATCATCCCCCAGCGCAAGCGCGAAAAGAAGGTCAAAGCCATGCTTGAGGGGATCAAGGAGGGCGATCGGATCCGCACCATCGGCGGCTTCTACGGAAAGGTCGTCGGCGTCAAGGAGGATCTGCTCACCATCGAGTGCGGTCCCGACAAAGTCAAGCTGACCATCTCCAAGAGCGCCGTTGCGACGGTGGACACGGCGGACGTGGAAAACGAAGGC
>JAEYFO010000071.1 GCA_023402915.1 Bacillota bacterium
GCGTGGGGGCGGAGGAGCTTTTGCAAAGGGCCTTCCCGGAAAACACCGTGCTCTACGGCCGGGTGGCGGGGCTGACGGCCAACCGGACGGCAGGGCAGCTCGAACGGGGCACGCTGGGCCGCTGGCAGCTGGGCCTTGCAAAAAACGACCCGAGCGCCCTGCATCCGGCGGTTTCGGGCTGCCTGTCCCTTTGCCGCGCCGGGAACATTCCCGCCTCCGCGCCGGCGGATATGCTGCACGCCGTCTGGTGGAAGCTGATGGCAAACGCCGGGCTGAACCAGTGCTCCGCCGTGCTGCGCGCGCCCTACGGCGTGTTTCAAACCGTGCCCGAAGCGCGCAGCATGCTCCTTGCCGCCATGGAAGAGGTGCGGCTCGCCGCCCCGGCGGCAGGCGTGACCCTCCTTCCCGAAGAGGCGGACGAATACCTCGCCCTCATCGACCGGATGGAGCCGTGGGGCAAGACCTCCATGCTTCAGGACGTGGAAGCCGGGCGGCAGACGGAAGTGGACGTGCTGGCCGGAAGCGTGCTGCGCTACGGAAAGCGGCTGGGCGTGAAAACGCCGGTGAACCAGTTTCTCCTCTGGCAGATCAAGGCGCTCACCGCCATGGCGCAAAGCAGAAAAATTCACTAAATGCCGCCGGCATTTGGAAATAATTTTTCAAAGCGCCGCGCCGCCGCGCCAGCTGTCGCTCCATGCGCCCGTATTGGCTTTGCCCGGCGGGGGAAAACTTGGTAAAATAAAGAGGTTGGAGCTTTCGTTTTTTCAAACCTTTATTTCAAATGATTTCAGGAGGAAATGAATCCATGGCTGCACAATGGCATTCCCTTTCTCAGGAAGAAGTCAAAAAAACCCTTTCTTCCTCCGATCAGGGTCTGACCGCCGAAGAAGCGGCAAAGCGCCTGCAAACCGACGGGCCGAACGAGCTGAAGGCCGCGAAAAAGCGCTCGGTGTTCGGGATGCTGCTCGACCAGTTCAAAGACTTCATGGTCGTGATCCTCATCATTGCGGCGGTGGTGTCCGGCGCACTGGGGGAAATGGTGGACGCGTGCATCATTCTGGTGCTGGTGATCCTAAACGCCATCCTGGGCGTGGCGCAGGAGCTCAAGGCCGAGCAGTCCCTCGAAGCGCTTCAGAAAATGTCCGCGCCCCACGCCAAGGTGCTGCGCGGCGGCAAGCAGCTGCTCATCCCCGCCCGGGAGCTGGTGCGCGGCGACGTGGTGCTGCTCGACACCGGCGATTACGTCCCGGCCGACCTGCGCCTGACGGAGTGCGAAAGCCTGAAAATCCAGGAAGCGGCGCTCACGGGCGAGTCCGTCCCGGTGGAAAAAGAGGATCGGGCGCTTCCAGAGGACAGCGCTTTGGGCGACCGGGTCAACATGGCCTATTCTTCCAGCCTCGTCACCTACGGAAAGGGTGCGGGCGTCGTGGTCGAAACGGGCATGAACACCGAGGTGGGCAAGATCGCCGCCATGATCCAGTCCGCCCCGCAGACCGAGACCCCCATGCAAAAGCGGCTCAACGCCCTGGGAAAGGTGCTGGGCATCGCCGCGCTGGCGGTGTGCGCCGTGATGTTCGGCGTGGGCCTGCTCTACGGAAAAGACCTGCTTGAAATGTTCCTGACGGCGGTGTCGCTGGCCGTGGCCGCCATCCCGGAAGGACTTCCGGCCATTTCGACCATCGTGCTGGCGCTGGGCGTGCAGCGCATGGTGAAGCGAAACGCCATCGTGCGCACGCTCCCGTCGGTGGAGACGCTGGGCAGCGCCACGGTCATCTGCTCGGACAAGACCGGCACGCTCACGCAGAACCGCATGGTCGTGAAGGAATTCGCCCTGCCGGGCATGACGTCCTCCGCGCCGGAAGCGGAGCTGGAAGATCCCGCGCTGCTGGACGCCTGCATCCTCTGCACGGACGTGCGCCGCACGGAAGCCGGTTTTTCCGGCGACCCGACGGAAGTGGCGCGGGTGGAGCTTTCCGAGCGGCACGGCATCAAAAAAGAAGCGCTCGAAGCGCGCGCGCCGCGGGTGGCGGGCATCCCCTTTGATTCCGACCGCAAGCTCATGACGAGCGTTCACCGCTACGAAGGGCAAAGCGGCTTTCTCAGCTATACCAAAGGCGGCCTTGACGAAGTGCTGGCCATCTGCACGGCCGTTTCCACGCCGCAGGGCGTGCGCCCCATCACGGAAGCGGACAAGGAGGCGCTGCGCGCCCTCAACACGGGCATGGCGAGCCGGGCGCTTCGGGTGCTGGCCTATTCGCACAAGGCCCTTTCCGCCCTGCCGGAGGACAAGACGACGCTCGAAAGCGAGCTGATCTTCGACGGCATGACCGGCATGATCGACCCGCCGCGCCCCGAAGCGGCGGAAGCCGTCGCCAAGTGCCACCGGGCGGGCATCACGCCCGTCATGATCACGGGCGACCACGCGCTGACGGCCTCGGCCATCGCCCGGGAGCTGGGCATTCTTCAAGACGGCGGAAGAGTCGTCACGGGCGCGGAGCTGGAGCAGATGAGCGACGGGCAGCTCTTTGACGAAGTGGAAGGCATTTCGGTGTACGCCCGCGTCTCCCCCGAGCACAAAATGCGCATCGTGCGGGCGTGGCAGGCCCACGGGAACGTGGTGGCCATGACGGGCGACGGCGTGAACGACGCGCCTGCGCTCAAGCTCGCGGACATCGGCTGCTCCATGGGCGTGGTGGGCACGGACGTGGCGAAGGACGCGTCGGACGTGATCCTGACGGACGACAACTTTGCGACGGTGGTGGCCGCCGTGGAAGAGGGCCGGCGCATTTACGACAACATCCTCAAGTCCATCGGGTACCTTCTCAGCTGCAACATCGGCGAGATCATCTGCCTGTTCCTCGCGACGCTCTTGAACTGGGAAGAGCCGCTGCTGCCCATCCACCTGCTGTTTGTCAACCTCGTGACGGACGGCCTGCCGGCCATGGCGCTGGGCGTTGACCCCGCCGCGCCGAACATCATGGACCGCAAGGCGAAAAAGAACGACAGCATCTTCACCAAAGGCATGATCTGGCGGATGTGCTATCAGGGAGTCATGGTGGGGCTGCTGGTGCTGCTTGCTTTCAGCATCGGACAAAAAATCAGCCTGGCCGTGGGCCGGACGATGGCCTTTGCGGTGCTTTCCTGCGGCGAGCTGGTCCACGCTTTCAGCGTGCGAAACCACAAGCTGTCCGTGTTCGTGGATCATCCGTTCCGAAATCCCCGGCTGGTCTGGGCCTGCCTTGGCTCTGCGGCGCTGGTGATGCTGGTGATGAACGTGCCCTTCCTTGAATCGCTGTTCAAGCTGGCGCAGCTGACCCTGCCGCAGGCGCTCCTCACCGCCGGGCTGTGCTTCGTGCCGCTGGTCATTGTCGAGCTGTTCAAGCTGCTTGGGATCAACACGACGAAGGAAGAGGAGTAGGGGAAATACCAGGGACGCTGTCCCTGAACCCTGCAAGGGGAACTTTTGAAAAAGTTCCCCTTGACCCCGAAAACTTTCAAAAGGAAAGACAGGATCCGTCAAAGAAGCCTTTTCCCTCTTGAGAAGGGGGTTTGGGCGGATTCGGTTCAAAAAAGAAACAAAACAGTCTCGGAAAACCGGGGCTGTTTTGCTTTTCCTCTCGGTCTGAAAGGCACCCCTCCAATGGAGCGGCCGGAAAACGGCAGGGCTGCCGCCCGAACACATTCCCGTCCTTCCCTGACCGCAACCGGAAAAGCCCCCTCAAATAAAAACAGCGCTGACCGCAACGATCAACGCTGTTTTTCTGTTTTCCATTGATGGCAGGTTATTGCAGGAAAATTCGCGGGGAAACTCCCCCTTCAAAAGGGCGAAAGCACGCTTCCCCGGTTTTCTCCGCTCTGCGCCGTTTCATCAGAAAGAAAACGTACCTGTTTTCTTCCATTTTTCTTTTTGAAAGCTTTTGCGGGGGTTCGGGCCTTTTCCCAAAAATCCCCTGCCGCGCCCTGCGGATAACGGCTTTTTCACCCTTCCGCCCCCAGCCGCTCCATCAGAAGAGAAGCCTTCCAACTCTGCTTTCTATTTTTCTTTTTGAAAGTTTTTGCGGGGGTTTGGGGGAACTTTTTTACAAAAAAGTTCTCCCAACGTCTCCCCCGTCTCCCCCGTCTTTTCCAACGTCCTCGTTCTTCTCCTTCGGCCTTGTGAGCATACGGAAGTTGACCCAGCACCACAGGAACGTTCCGAACAGCACGCCCTCTATCACCGGAATCACATAGGCCGCCAGAAGCACCGTGACCACGAACATGCAGAACGTATAGAAAATCAGGATGGTCGTCGCCTGCTTTTCCGGAACCGGCTTCTTCCGGATCGCATAGCGGTAGATTATCATGGGCGCCACACTCACGAGAAACGTCAGCGCAAGCCCCAGCAAGAACCGCACCACAAACGATCCTCCCCGCCGTTCCGTCCGGGAGCTTTCACCGGCGCTTCCGGACGAATGCAGCGATTCTGAAAACGCCGTCTCCGCTGTTTCTGCCGAATCGAGCCGCACGGAATCGATGAACTGCGTAAATTCGCTTTTCGCTTCCTCCGTCAATTCCTGATCGTAGGAAACCAGCGAAAAGTTGATCCCGTTGCCGTCCTGGATCGTCATATACGAGCGGACATACGCCGTCACGCCGTCAAACGTCTCCGTAAACTCCGACTGGATAAAGCGCACATGACCGGAACGGTAGATCGCAGAGCTCACGTTCTCGCCCCCGTTGTCGCGAAGCCCCCGCTCTGTGTCGTCTCGGAACGCTTCCAGCCGCTCCGTATCGGCCCGCGAAAAATTCTCCGCTTCCACGGGCTGCGCCGACAGGGTGTATTGATACGCCCCGGAAAGCGGCCACGCGAACAGATAGGTGTTGCCCGAACGCATCTGCTGCTGAAGCTGCGCGATGTCCTCCGCCGTCCACGGGGTCTCAAACCCCTCCGCTTCCACAAATTCGTCCTGATACAGCGCCGTGTACCCCTCCGGCAGGGAAAAACGCATCCCCAGTTCCGGAAGCTCTTTCTCCGGCTGCTCCGCCGCAAAGGCCGTCCCGCAAAGAAGCAGCAGACCCGCCAGCAGCGCGCAAACCATTCCCCTCCTCTTTCTCATCGTCCGATCCCTCCTCTTCTTTGGGGTTGGATTGTCCGCCGTGGCCCTTGCAGCGTGCAGCAAAAACCCGGCGTATCACAAACAGCGTCCTTGAACCCCCTCAGGCGCTGCGTCCCACAAACCTCATTGCGTAATTTTGAACCCTTGACCCTGCCCGGCAGTCCCGCCGGACGAATCTGGCTGTTTTATTGGTCTTTTTCTCTGAAAAATCGGAATTTCAGCCTCGGGGATCACCGACCCCTCCGGATTTTTGCCGTTTGAACCTTTTGAAAGATTTGAAGTTTTGACAGTGCTTGAGAGTTCGAAAGAAGGCAACAGCTTTTCCCTCTTGCGCTTTCCCCCCCATCAGAAGAGAAGCCTTCCGGCTCTGCTTTCCATTTTTCTTTTTGAAAGTTTTTGCGGGGGTTCGGTCTTTTTCCAAAAATCCCCTGCCGCGCCCTGCGGACAATGACTTTTACCCTTTCATCCCCTGCCGCGCCCTGCGGATAACGGCTTTTTCACCCTTCCGCCCCCAGCCGCTCCATCAGAAGAGAAGCCTTCCGGCCCTGCTTTCTATTTTTCTTTTGAAAGTTTTTTGAAGGGGTTTGGGGGAACTTTTTTACAAAAAAGTTCTCCCAACGCCTCCCCCTATTCCTCGATCCTCCGAATATCCGCGCCCAGCGCCGTGAGCTTCTCCTCGATGCGCTCGTAGCCGCGGTCGATGTACTCCACCGCGCTGATGGTCGTGACGCCCTCGGCCATGAGTCCGGCCACCACCAGCGCCGCGCCCGCGCGAAGATCCGTCGCCGCAATGGGGCAGCCCGTCAGCTTCTCCACGCCCCTGACCGTGGCCACCCGGCCGGAAACGGAAATGTCCGCGCCCATGCGGCACAGCTCAGGCACGTGCTTGAACCGATCCTCGAAAATCGTCTCTTCCACCTGACAGACCCCCTTGTTCCGGCAAAGCAGCGCCATGACGGGCTGCTGAAGGTCGGTCGGGAAGCCCGGATAGGTCAGCGTCTTGACGTTCACCGCCCGGGGCCGCTGCCGGTCGGAACGCACCCGCATGTAAAACTCGCGGCCGTTGTCCCCCTCCGTGACGGAAATGCCCATTTCCAGGAGCTTGGCCGTCACCGCTTCCAGATGGGTCGGGATGACGTTGCGCACGATCACATCGCCGCCCGTGGCCGCCGCCGCGATCATGTACGTCCCCGCTTCGATCTGGTCGGGAATGATGGCGTAGGAACAGCCGTGCAGCGCTTTTTTGCCCGTGATGCGGATCACGTCCGTGCCCGCGCCGCGCACCGTCGCGCCCATGCAGTTGAGGAAGTTCGCCACGTCCACCACGTGCGGCTCCTTCGCCGCGTTGACGAGGACGGTCTGCCCCTCGGCGCAGCTGGCCGCAAGAAGGATGTTGATCGTCGCGCCCACGGAGGCAAAGTCCAGATAAATGTCCGTGCCGTGCAGGCCGTTCGGCGCCTGCGCCAGGAGCACGCCCCGCGCTTCGTCCAGCGTCACCGTCGCGCCCAGCGCTTCCATGCCCTTGACGTGCAGGTCGATGGGGCGCAGCCCGATGTCGCAGCCGCCCGGCAGCGCCACTTCCGC
>JAEYFO010000088.1 GCA_023402915.1 Bacillota bacterium
AGAATAGAACATCTGCCCCATGGCGGAGACCACCGTCATCCAGGAAAAGTTTTCGAAATTGGGGATCAGGAAGTATTTGACCCCCTCAAGAGCGCCGGGGCGGGTCACGGAATAAATGCTGATGACCAGCGACAGTACCACGAGAATGGGCATCATGATCTTGGACACGCGCTCGATGCCGTTTTTCACGCCCGCAAAGACAATGGCCAGCGTCATGGCCGTGAAGAGGAGAAAGCAAAGCTCCGAGGAAAGGCCGTTGGAGATGAAGGCGGAAAAATAGCCGTCTGCGGCGAGGGCGTGGCCCTGCCCCAGCAGGTATTCCGCCAGATATTTGATGACCCATCCGCCGATCACGGAGTAATAGGGGACGATCAGGATCGGGATGATGGCGTTGATCCAGCCGCCAAAGCGCAGCGCAGGCCGGTTCCCGAAGGACTTGTAAGCGCCGACCGGGCTCTTTCCGGTCATGCGGCCAAGGGAGGTCTCGGCAACGATCATCGTATAGCCAAAGGTCATGGCCAGGACGATGTAGATCAGCAGAAAAATGCCGCCGCCATATTTGGCGGACAAATATGGGAAGCGCCAGATATTTCCCAGACCTACGGACACGCCCGCAGCGGAGAGGACAAACCCCACCTTGCCGGAAAAGGAACCTCGCTTCTGTTCGTGGTGCTTCATAAAATTCTCCTCTCATTATGCCGTGTCCAGTTATTTAATTTATCATAAAATAAGAATAAAAACAATCTTGAAGGGGGAAACGGGTTCCGTTGCTGCCGGCAGCGCGGCAGGGAGCCGATAGCATGATATTTTTTCGAAAAAAGCAGTCGGGTTTTCCAATCAAAACAAGAATATTCTATCCTGTTTCTCCTGTAAAAGCAACAAAAACAGGACAGGATCGAACGATTTTGCTTGACAAATGCAAAAGGCATTTGCTAAACTGAATCCACAGCGTGTGGCAGTTGACTGCGTAAATCCAGTTGACCGCCGCACGCTTTTTTTGTGTGTTTTTGGAAGGGAGCGCCCGTCGCGCTTCTGAAAAAAGCCACCGCCCATTTCGAAAAACAAAGCGCCAAAGCGCCGCGCGGCCGGAGGAGAAAACAGCGTTTTTGCGGCGAAGCGATTTTCAAAAAAGCAGCGGGGATCGTGCCCGGCCGCCCCTTTGAAAACCGGACAGAACGTGCCGGACGCAAAAGCCGCGCGGGTTTGGCCGGTAAAAATTTTGTTGGAAAATTTTGTTGAAAAACAGGAGGTTTGAAGGATGGAACAGGAAAAAGAGCTGCACCGCATGGGGCGGGTGCCCGTCAAGAAGCTGATGATTTCCATGGGGGTGCCTATGGTGCTTTCGATGATGCTGCAGGCGCTTTATAACATCGTGGACAGCGCTTTTGTCTCGAACATGAAGACGGGCGGCGAAGCGGCGCTCAACGCCCTGACGCTGGCGTTCCCCATGCAGATGCTCATGGTGGCGGTGGGCATCGGCACGGGCGTGGGCGTGAACGCCCTCGCGGCGCGCAGCCTCGGCCAGAAGGACCGGGAAAAGGCCAGCCGCACGGCGGGAAACGGCGTGTTTCTGGCGCTGGTGTTTTATGGGATCTTTCTGCTGTTCGGCCTGTTCGGCGCGCGGGCCTATGTGGCCTCCCAGACGCAAAACCCCGTTGTGCTTGAAATGGCCGTGGAGTATCTGACGATCTGCTGCGTGGCGTCGGCGGGCATTTTGTTCTTCTCGATCTATGAAAAGCTGCTACAGGCGGCGGGGCATTCGCTCTATTCGACCATCGCGCAGGTGGCGGGCGCGGTGACGAACATCATTCTCGACCCCATCATGATCTACGGCCTGCTGGGCTGCCCGGAGATGGGCGTGGCGGGCGCGGCGTGGGCCACGGTCATCGGGCAGTGCGTCTCGTGGCTGCTGGCGCTGCTGTTTCACAAAAAAGTCAACAGGGAGATCGCCTCCGGCCTGCGCTACTGGAAGCCTTCCGGCGCGATCCTGAAGGAAATTTACGCCATCGGCCTGCCGGCCATCCTCGCGCAGGCGCTCATGTCCCTCATGACCTACGGGCTGAATCTGATCCTCGTGACGGTGAGCGAAGCCATGGTCACGGCGTATGGCTTGTATTATAAAATCCAGCAGTTCCTGCTCTTTGCGGCGTTCGGTTTGCGGGACGCCATCACGCCCATCACGGCCTTTGGCCACGGCATGAAAAGCAGGGAGCGGGTGGACGGCGGCATCCGCTACGGCCTGATCGACACGTTGCTGGTCATGCTGGCGGGCACGGTGCTGCTGGAGGCGTTCGCCGCGCCCCTTGCCGGGCTGTTCGGCCTTTCGGGCGAGACGGAAGCGCTCTGCGTCAGCGCCATTCGGGTCATTTCGCTCAGCTTTGTCTTTGCCGGGGCCAACATCGCCATGCAGGGCGTGTTCCAGGCGCTGGGCGGCGGGCTGGAATCGCTGGCGGTGTCGGTGTGCCGTCAGGCGCTGTTCGTGTTCCCGCCGGCGCTGCTGTTTGCGGCCATCGCCCGCGCGTCCATGGAAAACGCCTGGATGGTCTGGCTGACCTTCCCCATCGCCGAGGTGCTGACGGCCGGCATCGCCGCGCTGCTGCTCAAGCGAATTTATAAAGCGAAAGTGCTGCCTCTGGAGCATGTGCCCGTGGAGAACTCCGTGATGGAAGCGGTGGAAGATGGGTGCAGGGCGCAGTAGCCGGGCAGAGAGGACGTGTTTTGCAAAAAGGGCAGCCGGAAAACGAGCCGCACGGTTGAAAAAGTGATCGAAAGCGTTTGAAACGCCGGAAAACCCAGAAAACGGAAAACAAAAAATCATTTGCGCCCGTGACAGCTTCAAAAGCAGAAAAGCGAAAAAGCCGAAGCCGTTCAGAAAGCCGAAACGGCGAAAATCAGAAAACCAAAGGCCCCGCATCGCGCGGAGCCTTTTGGTATTTTCCGGGGGGAAACTTTTGTATAACAGCGCGAAGGAAAGCACGGCGAGGGCGGGAATTTGTTTGCAAAGCGTTGAAACGGAGTGTTATACTATGCACAAAAACGGACAGGGAGCGCGCGATGCTGAAAGTATTGCTTGTGGAGGACGACCCGGCCATTGCGCAGGTCATTCAGTTTCATCTGGAACAGGAAGGGGAATATGCCGTCGTGCTTGCATCGGACGCGGCGCAGGCGCTGAGCGCTTCCCGCGACAGCTTTGACTGCATTCTCCTCGACCTGATGCTGCCGGACGTGGACGGGATCGCGCTGTGCGAGAGCCTGCGGAAGTATCACGGCTGCCCGATCCTGTTCATTTCCTGCGTGGAGGACGACGCCATGGTCATCAAGGCGCTGGAAAAGGGCGGCGACGATTATCTGATCAAGCCGTTCAACATGAACGTGCTCAAGGCCCGCATTGCCGCCAACATCCGCAGGGTGAAAATGGAGCATGCCGCGCCGGTGGAAAACAGGCTGTCCTGCGCCGGGTTTTCGCTGGACGTTCCGACGCAGACGCTTTTGAAGAAGCGAAAGACCTACCGCCTTGGAAAGATGGAGTTTCGGATCCTGCTGTTTTTCATGATGCATCCCAACCGGCATTTTTCTGCCAGCGCCCTGTATCAGGAAATTTGGGGAAAGCCGAGCTATGGCGATGTGCGCACAGTGCAGGTACACATTCACAATCTGCGCCAGAAGATCGAGGACACGCCTTCTTCTCCCCGGTATCTTCGAAGCGACTGGGGCAAGGGCTATCTGTTTGATCCGGAGGGCGGGCGCTGATGGCTGCAAAACGGACGGCGCTGGCGGTGCTTTTGTTTGTGCTGATTGCGGGAGCTGTGTTCGGCCTGTGCGCGGCCGGTCAGAAAAAAATCCTGACGCTTGAAAACGGGGACGACCTGCCGGAAGAAATCGCCGCGCGGCAATACCGGCTTGCGGGACTGGAGTATTCCGAAGAAGAGGGGGCGTTCTGCTTTGAGCTGAACGTTCCGGGGGAGACAAAGCTCCCGGAGCACCTGCTGCTGACGATCGGGGATTTTTCCTACTACAAAATGCAGGTCAACGGCTCGCAGCCCTATGAATATAGGGGGGACGATCCCTATTGCCGCACCAGCTGCGTGGAGATCAACACGGCGGAGCTGCTGAAAGACGGCAGGCTGATCCTGCGCTTTTATGGCGGCGTGTGGAATCACGAGGACGCGGGCAGCGCTTCCGAGCTGGACTTCCGCGCGCCCAACCTGCTGCACTTGAGCGGCGAAGAGCACGCGCGCCATGTGAGGGACATTGCCTCCGGGCTGACGATGCTGTTCTGCGGCGTTTTTGCGCTGCTGATTGTGAGCAATCTGACGCTGTTTTTGAAAAAGCGTTCGGAAACCTATCTGCTGCTGCTGGCGTTTGCGTCGGCGGCAGTGCTGCTGGCGGCGCTCATCTCCGCCCCCGCGCCCCTGCTTCGGGTGCAGCGCCGGGCGTTCCTTCTGGCGCGGCCGAGCGTTGTGGCCTTCCCGATCATGATGAACGCCATCGTCTGCGTGACGCTGCTGAAAAACGCCCTGCCGCCGCGGGCGCAAAGCATTCTCAAGCTGCGAAATCTTCTGGCGGCTTCGGTCGTTCCGGTGGTGATCCAGCTCTTCGTCCGGCGCAGCCTCTACGACACGATGCAGCTTCTTTCATTTTTGCCGGCAGCCTATGCGCTTTTTTACGGCTGCCGGAAAAAAGAACCGGGCTGCTGGCTGCTGCTCATCGGCTGCGCGGTGTTTGCGGGCATCACCGTCCGGGTGGCGTATGCGGAAACGGTCTGTTCTGCGGCGGCGGGAGAGATCAGCATTTATCTGCGCAACACGGAGACGGGGCACGTGGCGTTTCTGCTTTCGTGCATGTCGGTCATCAACCTGCGGTTTTCCGGAAAATTTCAGGAGTCGGAGGACCTCAACCGCACGCTGGACGCCACGGTGGAGATG
>JAEYFO010000215.1 GCA_023402915.1 Bacillota bacterium
GCGCAGCCACGTTCACCAAGACGGAGCGGGACTACGACGACGGACGGCTGGAATACGAGATCGAGTTCGTGACGGGCGACGCGGAATACGACTATACCATCGACGGCGCGACGGGCAAGGTGCTCAAGTCCGAGAGGGAAGCGCACAAGGCGCAGGGCGGTGGATCCGGTTCTTCCGGAAGCAGCAAGGACATCGGCGCATCGAAAGCAAAATCCGCGGCGTTCAAGCACGCAGGCGTATCCGCCAGCCAGGCCTTTGACGTGGAGGTCGAGCGGGAGGATGACGACGGACGGTTGCTGTACGAGGTGGAATTCAAGGCCGGTGGTATGGAATATGAGTATACCATCGACGGCAGCACCGGCGCGGTCCTGCAGCACGAAGCGAAGTGGGACGACTGACGCCCCGAAAAAGCAGAAGAGACAGAAGAAAATCACACACAGCACCCCTGTCCGAGAAAGGGCAGGGGTGTTTTTATGACGAAGAGACAAAGAAACCGGAAAAAAGTCGGGGAACTTTGCGCCTAAACGGAGATGTGTATTTTGTTTCGGCAAAGAAGAAAAGCATCTGTGGGGCGCAAGTGATCTTCATACAGGGACGCGCACCGTACTTTCCTGTAAAGAAGAAAAGCAAAGAAGAAAAACAGCCGGGAAATTCCGAAAGAAAACCGCAACAGAAGCCCCGGCGGTCTGGGCGTTGCTGCGCGCGCCGCCGTCTGCCCTGTCGTGTGTCCTGCCGTGCGCACTGCTCTTGTGCTACGCAGGGGTATAGGGGGCAGAAGGGTATGCGCTTTTTGAAAGAAGAATGCTGCGCCTGCCAAAGAGCCTTGCAGGGGGAAAAGGGGAGAAAAACCTTTCGTTTTGTATGGAGAAGCTGCTGTTTGCCTGAAGCCGCCCTGGTTTATCTGAAATGGCGATAGGGCAAAACTGTCCGGCGCATTTGAAGGAATAGAGCGCGCTTTTCTGCTCAAAACGGCATTTTCTGCCGCCTTGCCATGCACGACTCCTTCATAAAGCGCGTCCAAATATCAAAAAGACAGCGCAAGAAGCACTGCCTTTTGATTGGCTTAAGAAAACCGTTGCGGAACGCCTGCCTGCCGTTGGAAATATCACGCGGCGGTGCAGCGCAGAACGTAAGCGGCAAAACGGCTTTCGGTTTTTTAGTGGATGGGAATATATCCCGCGTCGCGGATGCAGGCCGCGCCCTCTTCGGTGGTGAGCCATTGGGCGATCTGCCGGGCGGGGGAGCCTTCCGGCTCATCGCTGCGATAGACCGCATAGTATTCGTTCAAAAGGGGATAGCTGCCGTCGGCAATGGTTTCGTCGGAGGGAAGCACGCCGTCCACAGCGAGGAATTTCAGGCCGGGCTTGGTGTACATATAGTTGGCGTAATAGAACACCGAATAGCCCAGCGCGCTGCCCGCGTTGTTGTATTCGGCAAGCCGTTCGATCAGCTCGCCCATCTCCGAGGGGAACAGCTCCGTCGGGCCGTCCATGGGCGCAACGTCCTTCATCAGCAGCTTGATGAACAGCGCCTGACTGCCGGAAGAAGAGGAGCGCTGGAAGGGCACAATGGCCAGGTCTTCGCCGCCCACTTCGTTCCAGTTTGTGATCTTTCCGGTATAAATATCGGTCAGCTGCTGCTGCGTCAGGCCGGAAACCGGGTTGTTTTCGTTGGCGATAAATACCAGCGCGTCCCGACCGATGGGCACAAACGTCAGCTTGACGTCGCTTTGATTGATGATGTCCCAGGTCTCCTGCGCCGGTTCATAGACCAGCAGCAGGTCGGCGTTGCCGCTCAAAAGCGCGTCGTAGGAGTAGGGCGTCGTCGTGCAGGAAGTGAGGGATTCCGCCTCTTCGCGGGAGATGGAAGCCACGCGGGAGAGCACTTCCGCCATCAGGGGCAGGTTGGCCGTCGAGCCGTCCACAGCCGGGTAGTCCGAAAGCGGGATGTGCAGCGAGACGCTGGGCTGCTCCGTGGGCGCGGCCGTGGGTTCCGTGCTGTCTGCCGTGGGTTCGGGCGTCAGCGCCGGCTCGGATGAGGGGGTGGCGCTCACTTCCGGCGCGGGAGCAGAGCAGCCGCACAGCGCAAGAAGCATTGCGCACAGCATCAGGCAAAGAAGCCTTGCGAACAGGGAAAAATTCCGTTTCATTGGGAAAAACCTCCTTTTTGCGGAAAAAATGCGCCGTCCGGCAGGAAGCCGCCGGAGAACGGCATTGGTTTTTATTCGTCGTCAAACGCGGAGAAAATGCTTTCGCGATAGATCCAGTTTCCCTCAAGATCCATCAGGCCGTAGGAGAATCCCTTCTGCGCCAGCAGGAAGCTACCCTCCAGAGCTTCGATCCGGGCGAAGTTTTCCCCGAGAACGGCGCCGTCCCAGTCGATCAGGTTATAAAGAATGTTGTTGTGAAACCGGAACGCGGCGCAGAGCACCTTGCTGTTTTCTACAGTCGTGCCGTTGGCTGTGAGTGCGCTGTAGGGCAGGGCGATACCGTGGTATTTTCCCGGCGCGACCACCCACCGGCTGGTGGAAAGATCGTAAATGCCGCAGTTGCTTCCAATGTCGTCGTTCCAGAATTCGATCACGCAGCGGCTGCCGCTGGAATAGCTGCACCACATGTATTTGTCGGATTCGCTCAGGCCGGGCAAAGCGGTCAGCGTTCCGCTCTTTCGATCCAAAGTATAGGCGCAGCTTTTGTCCTCTTCGTAAGAAATAACAAAAAGATACTCTTTTCCAATGGCTTCCAGAGAAAGCGTGCCGCTCAAAAGCACGTTTCCGTCGGGATCGAACAGCTCCTGCACATTAGAAGTGCTGCCATCCTCCTGAACGACCTCCCGGATGCCGAGGGCGTAGCCCAGCGTGATGCTGCCAATGGAATCGTACCGGGGAGAAACGAGCCATTGGCCGGCTGTGTCGATGGTGCCCCACAGGCCGGCTTCGTCCGCAGCGGCGGCCACGTCGCCGAAAAAGCTGCCGACTGAGGAAAACGCCGGGGCGATGACGCACTCTCCCTTCCGGTTCCAGTAGCCCCACAGGCCGTCTTCCCCGTTTTCGCCGCGTTCCTGCAGCGCCAGCAGTGAAACGTTTTCTTCCCCGTAGGGGTAACCATAGGCCGCGAAGCGCTTTTCGCCAAAGAGCGGGCCGTCAAAGTCGCAAAGCACTGTGCCGCCGCCTGCCCGGTCGGCATAGGTCATGGCAAAAACGCCTTCCCAGAAGCTGAAAACGCTCAGATCGGAAACGTCGGAAAGTGTACGGCAGGGGGCTGTCGTTCCGGCAAAAAGGTCGTCGAGACGATAGAACGCGAGGTTTTGCGCTTCATAATCGTAAAAAAGAACGGCGGGCGTTTCGCCGGAAAGCGAAAGCATCCAGCCCGTTTTGGGGCATTCAAGCAGTTCTGCGCCCGTTTGCGCGTCCAGCAGAAGGCGCGCGGAATCCTCGGCGCGGATGGCGACGAGCAGGGGGGCGCCGTTCCCCAGCGAATCGAGGGAGCTGTAGAGGAATTTTGTCAGCGGCTGGCCGTTTTGATCGAGCAGCGCGTAGAGCGGCTCCGCGTCCTTGTCGAGCGTTCCCGCAGCGGGATATTTCCC
>JAEYFO010000264.1 GCA_023402915.1 Bacillota bacterium
CACCTGCGTCATTCCGAGCTTCTTGCCCACAATGGCTTTTTTCATGATCTATGTCCACCTCCGATTTCTTAGAGTTTGATCTCGATCTCGACACCAGCGGGCAGATCGAGTTTCATCAGCGCGTCCACAGTCTTGGAGCTGGGATTGTTGATGTCGATCAGGCGCTTATGGGTGCGCATCTCGAACTGTTCGCGCGCATCTTTGTATTTGTGCGTCGCGCGCAGGATCGTGACGATTTCCTTGTCGGTCGGAAGCGGGATAGGCCCGGACACCCGGGCGCCGGTGCGCTTCGCCGTCTCGACAATCTTTTCGGCAGATTGGTCGATGAGCTTGTGCTCGTAAGCCTTGAGTTTGATTCTGATCTTCTGGCTTGCCATTTTATTTCCTCCTTGCTCAAATACACTCAGCCGTGTGTTTCCTGTTTAATTTTTTACACGACTGGGCACGTTTGGCCCGTCGTCTGATAATCAGACTGGTCCGCAGAAATTACCCGGTGGCGCCGGCAACCTCCTGCATCATCCCTGACATGGCGATAACGCGGCCATAACCGCGCACTATTACAGTGTACTAAACCCCTCGCAAAAAAGCAAGGGCAAAATCGCTGTTTTTTTAGATTTTCTCGGAATTTCCGCGATTTTCTTTCCGGGCGGGAATTCTCCGCCGCCATTTCGTTTTCCTCACGCCATATATTATAGGTTGTTTTTCCCTCAGACGCAAATGCGCCGCGGCCTGCCCAAAGCATTTCTTTCCTCGTTTTTCAAGTTTCCCCAATTTTTAGTTCCCAGAGTTTTCAAAAAAAGAGCCCGCGCAAAACAGGCTCTTTTCCCATTTGTTTTCAGTGTTTAAGCATTGTAGCCGTTGAGGAAGCCGCTCAGGACGTTGGAGCGGATATTGCCCATGCCCATGGCATCGCCCGCCTTGACCACGTCGAAGCCCTTTTCGCACAGCGCGTCGTACAGTTCCAGTCCCGCGGGGCGCTGGCCGGTGGAAACCACCACCATGCCGGCAGCCTCTTCGATCGTCTGGCCCTCGGCATTTTCATAGATCACGCTGTGATCGGTGATCTCCTTGACCTTGGCGTTGGTCTGAAGGTTCGCCTGCGCCGCCTTGAGCATCGCCATATCGCGGTTGCGGTGCGAGGATTCCTGTCCGCCGGAAAGAACGGGCAGCATCTCGATGATGGCGATCCGGTTTTTGCCCTTTTCGATCAGGTGGAGCGCCGTTTCGCAGCCCACGTTGCCGCCGCCGATGACGACGACCTTCTTGCCCTGCGGCATGGGCGTTTCGCCCGAAAGCACCGACCAGGACTCCACGGCGTGCTCCTTGCCAGGGATGGGCGGCACGAAGGGCAGGCTGCCGGTGGCGAGAATGACCTTGTCCGGCGCAAACGCTTCGATTTCCGTCATCGCGTCGGCGTTGAGCAGCACCTTGACGCCCTCTTCCTTCAGGCGGCGTTCAAACCAGGGCGCGATGGTCGTAAGGATCTCCTTGTCCGGCGGGACGCAGGCCAGGTTGACCTGTCCGCCAAGGCGGCCGGTCTTTTCGATCAGCACCACCTGATGACCGCGTTCCGCCGCCGTGAGCGCCGCCTGCATTCCGGCAACGCCGCCGCCCACCACAGCCACTTTCTTTGCCTTGTGCGCGGCGGGCAGATTGCCTTCGTCGTAGACGGATTCATTGCCCACGTAGGGATTGAGCGCACAGCGGATGCCCGCCTTGCGGCCCAGCGCGGCATAGCAGCCCTCCAGGCAGTTCAGGCAGGAGCGCACCGCTTCTTCCCTGCCGGTACGCAGCTTGTTGGGCCATTCGGGATCACAGATCAGCTGACGGCCAACGACGACCAGATCGGCCGTACCCGTTTCGATGAGGTTCTCGCACATCTCACCCTTGCGGAGCTTGCCGACAATGGCCACAGCCGCCTTGACGTTGGGCTTGACCGCTTCGGCCAGATCGATGCGGTTGCCGTCCGGGCGTTCCTGGGTTTCAGACGCGCCGTACCAGCCACTCTTGAGACCGGTGGTGCAGTTGATGAGATCGACGCAGCCTGTGGCGTCCGCCATTTTGGCGTATTCCACGCCCATATCCTTCGTGATGCCGCCTTCCGCCCAATCCTTGATGGCCAGACGGACGCTGACGATGGCCGCAGGACCCACCGCCTTGCGGACAGCTTTGACCGTTTCCAGCAGGAAGCGGGCGCGGCCCTCGAGCGTCACGCCGTAGCCGTCCGTGCGCTTGTTGGTCAGCGGAGAAAGGAACTGTCCCAGCAGGTAGCCGTGACCGGCGTGAATTTCCACTCCGTCAAAGCCCGCAGCAATCGCGCGCTTGGCCGCAGCGGCAAACTTGTCTACCAGTCCGGCGATTTCGGTTTCCGTCAGGCCGTGAGTCTTGCCCTCGGTCTCGTTGGGGCCGGCAGGCAGCTCGCCGGGAACGGGCACGGAACGATCGCCCGCGTGATGGAGCTGAGCAAGGATCTTCGCGCCGAACGCATGGACATTTTCCGTCAGCGCACGGTAGCCGGGGAGCACCGTGTCGTCCGTCAGCTTCAGCTGGCAGACGGAGCCTCTGCCCCGGGGCGCGTCGATGGAAATATACTCCGTGATGATCATGCCGACGCCGCCCGCTGCCCGCTTGGTATAATAGGCGATCATCTGATCCGTGACCGCGCCGTCCGGCGTGGTGAAGTTCGTGTCCATCGGGGACATGACAATGCGGTTTTTCAGCATCTGGCGGCCAATTCTGGCCTGAGAAAACAGGTGAGGATATGCTCTGCTCATCGATGTGCCTCCTTCGCGGTTGGTGCGCGTGGTTGTGTGAAATGACTGCGGAGCGCTTTGCTTCTCCGCTTTTTTTCAATCATAGCATACTTGTAATACAAGTTCAAGCATTTTATACCATCCTGTATTACAGTTTTTTCAAATTCATTTATCGTCGCCACACCATCGTCTCCATCAAAAATCGCATTTTTGCCATTCTTCCACTTGATTTTTCTTTTTCATTTTCTCTGCTCTGAGTAGGATTTCTTTTTATGTTTATACCTGTAATCCCGTCTTGTTTTCTGCCCATCAAAAACCACGCCGCCCCCTTTCGGAGCAGCGTGCTTTTTTTGAAATTGGTTCAGGCTCAGCCCTTGACGCTCTTGGTCTTTGCTTCCCTGCCGCTTTCGATCTTCTTGATGACCAGCAGCGCCGCGAAGAGCACCACGATCATCACCGGCAGGACGATCCAGGCATTCTGGACAAATCCGGCCAGAATATAGCCCACAAAGGACACTGCCGCCACAAACAGCGCGTAGGGCAGCTGCGTGGACACGTGATTCACGTGGTCGCAATGCGCGCCCGTGGAGGACATGATCGTCGTGTCGGAGGTGGGGGAGCAATGGTCGCCGCAGACAGCGCCCGCCAGGCAGGCGGAGATGGAGATGATGAGCAGCTGGCCGGAAAGCGCTTCGCCGCAGGCCACGACGATGGGCAGCAGGATGCCGAACGTGCCCCAGGACGTGCCCGTTGCAAAGGACAGGCCGACCGCCACGAGGAACACGATCGCGGGCAGGAAGCTCGCAAGCCCCTTCGCAGAGGCTTTGAACAGCTCGCTGACGAACACATCCGCGCCCAGCAGGCCGGTGATGCCGGAAAGCGTCCAGGCGAAGATCAGGATCAGGATGGCGGGCACCATGGCCTTGAAGCCTTCGGGCAGCGTCGCCATGATCTCCTTGAAGGAGAGCGCCCGGCGGCAGAGCATATAGATCATGATGACGATCAGCGCCAGCATGGAGCCCATGGCAAGGCCGACGGAAGCGTTGCACTCGGAGAACGCTGTCACAAAGTCCACGCCGTCGAAGAAGCCGCCGGTATAGACCATGCCGGCCACGCACAGAACGATCAGGATCAGGATCGGGATCACCAGATCGATGACCCGGCCCTTGCCGTCGTCCTGCTTCTCTTCGGCTTCCGCCGCCGCATAGGGGCGGTTCGCCGTGGTGAAGAGGTCGCCCTTCAGGGCGTTCTGCTCATGACGCTTCATGGGGCCGAAGTCCAAATTCAGGAAAGTGATCATGAGGATCATGGCGATGGTCAGCAGGGAATAGAGGTTGTAGGGAATGGCTTCAATGAACAGCGTCAGGCCGTTCATGCCGACGATGACGCCCGTCACGGCCGCCGCCCAGGAAGAAATGGGCGCGATCATGCACACCGGCGCGGCAGTGGAGTCGATCAGATAGGCCAGCTTGGCGCGGGAGACCTTCTTCTGGTCGGTGATGGGACGCATGACGCTGCCCACGGTCAGGCAGTTGAAATAGTCATCCACGAAGATCAGCACGCCCAGCACGAACGTCGCCAGGATCGCGCCGCGGCGGGTCTTGATGTGCGTTTCCGCCCAGCGGCCATAGGCAGCGGAGCCGCCCGCCTTGTTGATGAGGATGACGACTGTGCCCAGCGCCACGAGGAAGATCAGGATGCCCACGTTGCCCGCGCTGGCCACTTTGGCAATAAAGCCGTCGTTGACGATGGTCGTATAGGCCGTCACCGGGTTAAAATTGGCGTAAAACAACCCGCCAATGACGATGCCCACAAACAGGGAGCTGTACACTTCCTTGGTGATGAGCGCCAGAACGATGGCCACGACGGGCGGCACCAGCGCCCAGCCGGTGGCGTACATGCTGCTCACGTGCTCCGCCGCTTCTTCGCCCTCGGCAAAGGCGGTTGCGGCAAAGAGCACGACGGCCAGCACGAGAACCATGCCGGCAAGCCAGAGTCTCTTCTTGTTTCTCATTGCCTACTCCTTATGATGAAAAAAATAAAAAAACGTGAGACGCAAAACGCCTCACGAAGTCAACCGGTCGAATAAAACTCCTTTGGAATTCTTTCCGGATGAAAAACAGATAGCGCTCCACAATTCGTGACAGTCCGCCTGGTCTTTCCAGACGACCCAACAAACCCGCCGAGGACACAGCCGGTTCATTTCGGCGAGCGCCCCTTTCCCTGCTGCATGCTGTCCTGCTCAGCAGCGGTACTGATGACGTTCGCGCCTCTATCCAAAGCCTTATGCAATTTTCTTCAGTGTAACATTCTTTCGGGGTGCAGTCAACCGGTTTTTCGGCCAAAATGTTGCATTTCTTCCGTTACTTTTCTGTCATTTTTGTTCTTATCGCGGCATGACACGCTGCCCGATTTTTCAAAAAAGACAGTTCAAGAAATCCGTCTCTTTTCGCCTGTTCCACTCGTTTTTTATCTGATGCAGCGTTCACTTTGCTCTGCTTCCTACCGAAGTTCCACCTTGCTCAAACGCTTCTCTGTCCCGCTAAATTCTCTCTGTGCTCTTCGCCCGCATTTTCGCTTTTTCTGCACGTTGATCCAAAGGCAGCGCCCCCTCCCCTTCACGGCTTCGGGACAGTCCCATTCAAAACTCCCGTCCTGCCGGCGATTCGGCAACGGTTTCCGTGTTCCATCGCTGAACTCGCCGGCGTCGATCCGGCTTCAAAATTCCTCTCGCCCAAAACGAAAAGAAGCGGCACAGAACCTGTACCGCTTCTCTGATTGTTGGAGCTTAGTCCTCGATGATGGAGCTGACGACGCCGGAACCAACGGTGCGGCCGCCTTCACGGATAGCGAAGCGCAGGCCTTCTTCGATGGCGATGGGGGTGATCAGCTTGATCTCCATGCGGATGTTATCGCCAGGCATGACCATTTCCACGCCTTCGGGCAGCGTGATCGTGCCGGTCACGTCCGTCGTGCGGAAATAGAACTGGGGACGATAGCCGTTGAAGAAGGGGGTATGACGGCCGCCTTCTTCCTTCGTCAGCACGTACACCTCAGAGTTGAAGTGGGTGTGAGGATGGATGGAACCGGGCTTGGACAGAACCTGGCCGCGCTCGATGTCGGTGCGCTGGATGCCGCGCAGCAGAGCGCCGATGTTATCGCCGGTCATGGCCTGATCCAGGAGCTTGCGGAACATTTCGATACCGGTGACGACGGTGGAGCGCTTCTCATCGGACAGACCGACGATCTCGACGGTGTCCTGGATCTTCAGCGTACCGCGCTCGACACGGCCGGTGGCGACGGTGCCGCGGCCGGTGATGGTGAACACGTCTTCGATGGGCATCAGGAAGGGCTTGTCGATGTCGCGCTCGGGCGTGGGGATGTAGCTGTCAACAGCGTCCATCAGCTCGAAGATGCACTGGCACTCGGGGGATTCCTTGGCCACAGCGCCGTTCTGCAGGGCTTCGAGGGCCTTCAGAGCGGAACCCTTGATGACGGGGATGTCGTCGCCGGGGAAGTCGTAGTCGCTCAGCAGCTCGCGAATTTCCATCTCGACCAGCTCGAGCAGCTCTTCGTCGTCCACCTGATCGACCTTGTTCATGAACACGACGATGTAGGGCACGCCGACCTGACGGGCGAGCAGGATGTGCTCACGGGTCTGGGGCATGGGACCGTCGGCGGCGGACACGACCAGGATCGCGCCGTCCATCTGGGCAGCGCCGGTGATCATGTTCTTGACGTAGTCAGCATGTCCGGGGCAGTCCACGTGCGCATAGTGGCGGGTAGCCGTCTCGTATTCCACGTGAGCGGTGTTGATCGTGATGCCACGGGCCTTTTCTTCGGGCGCCTTGTCGATCTCGTCGTAGCGCATGGCCTGCGCCTGACCCTGCTGAGAAAGGCACATCGTGATGGCAGCCGTCAGAGTGGTCTTGCCGTGGTCAACGTGACCGATCGTGCCGATGTTTACATGGGGCTTCGTGCGTTCGAATTTTGCCTTTGCCATTGTGGGAAGTACCTCCTTGCAGTCCATGCATAGAATCTTTTTGAAGTTGAAATTCGCTTCGTACAGCCCGTCCGGCAAAGCAAAAAACCGGACGCGCCGCACCGGTACGCCATGGAACGGGTGATGGGAATCGAACCCACACGGCCAGCTTGGGAAGCTGGAGTTCTACCACTAAACTACACCCGCATACGGCGTAACCGGTATTATTCTAATGCAACGGCCGGATTTTGTCAATACTTTCCCCTTTTTCGCAGGAAAAATCTCCATTTTCTTTGCATCGATTTCCTATAGTAATACGTCGCAGCGTTATCTTTCAAAAGGCCGGCAGCTCCCAGGTCGCTTCGTCCACGTCCGCGCCCTCGTCGTCCACGCCCGCCGGCATCCCCTGCTCAAACCGCAGCGGCGCTTTGTTTTCGAACAGCGCAGCGACCTTTTCCCGCGCTTCGGGCGTGTTTTCCGTCAGCTGCACCACCAGCTGTCCCGCCGCGTCGTCAGAATAGCAGCCCACCACTTCCGGGAGCGCCGCCGCCCGCCGGGCAAACTCGTTTCGCCAGTAGGCGCTTTCGTTGGCGGACCACCCCGCCCGCTCCGTTTTCATCCCCCACTGCTCCAGCAGCGCCCGCAGCGCCCGAGAATCCTCGTCCTGCGCATCGGTGAGCAGCACGACGTACTCGTCCGTTTCCGGGTCGTTTCGGACGGACGCATAGCACTCCGGCAAAACGAACAGCGTCTGCGCCCCAAGGCCGTAGTCCCGCTCTTCCCAGCGCTGGCTGGCCGCCAGCGTGTCGTTGAGCAGCTGCCGCCGCCCCTGCTTGAGGCCGTAGGCTTCGACGTATTGCTCGTAGCTTTTTTCCGGAAGCGTGAGCGCCGCAAGGGCGGAAAGCATCCAAACCATACAAAGAACCGCTGCCAACACGGTTGCCAACTGCATCTGCTGCTTTTTCATGGCATTCCCTCCTTTTTGAAAATTATAACATATGAAAATTCGTTTTCAGCTCATTTCAGATATTTTTTACAAATTATTTTCATTCCACTGAAAAACCGACTGCCCGCATCTCCGCGCCGCAGCCGGTTTCTTCCAAACTGTTATTTTTTACTGTTTTTCTCTTCGTTCTTGCGATCCTCTTCTTCCCGCTCGATGAGGTACTTTTCCAGCTTCCGCTTGACGCGCTGCAAGGCGTTGTCGATGGATTTGACGTGCCGGTGCAGCTCTTTGGCGATCTGCTGATAGGATTTTCCGGAAAGATAGCTCAGCAGCACCTCTTTTTCCAGGCCGGAAAGCATTTCGCCGATCTGGCTTTCGATGGCGTTATACTCCTCCTGCCCGATGATGAGATCCTCCGGGTTTCCGTCCTTTCCGGTGGCCAGAACGTCGATGAGCGTCCGGTCGGAATCCTCGTCGTACACGGGGCGGTTGAGGGAAACGTAGGAATTGAGGGGAATGTGCTTTTGACGGGTGGCGGTTTTGATGGCGGTGATCATCTGGCGGGTGATGCAAAGCTCCGCGAACGCGCGAAAGGACGCCTGCCGTTCGCCGCGATAATCGCGGATGGCCTTATACAGGCCGATCATGCCCTCCTGAATGATGTCCTCCCGGTCCGCGCCGATGAGAAAATAGCTCCGCGCCTTGGCGCGCACAAAGTTTTTGTAGCGTTCAAACAGCTCGTCGATCGCCCAATCCTCGCCCGCCTGCGCCGCCGGGATCAGCTCCTCGTCCGTCATGCCCCTCACGTCCCGCCGTTCGTCCATGCTTTCTCCCTTCGCGCCCAGCGGCGCGCTTTGTTTTGCCGTCATTCCTTGCGCCAGCGGTCCAGCGCCGAAAACGCCGTTTCTTCCAGCCGTTTTTCCAGCTCGTGCTGCTTTTTGTGTCCCCGGCCCGTCCGCTCCGCCAGCGCTTTGGCGCTTTTGGCAAGCTCCCGCTCCAGCTCCCGGGCGGAAAGGCGCGTCGCATAGGCAAACGTGAGCACCTGAATGAGCCGGTCGCTCGATGCGACGGTCATGGGCTCGCCCTCGTGCTCGCGGACGAACCGTTCGATCCAGTTGTCCGCCGTTTCACTCTTTTTCGTATAGACGACCACGCCGACAGGACGCTTGTGCCGCCCCTTTCCAAGGGTCAGCTCCTGGATCGTTTCGTTTTTTCGAATTTGATGGGCGTCAAACACCAGCACGAGCCGTTCGCCCGTAAAGCCGCAGTGGTTCATGAGCTGATTGCGCAGGTGATCCCGTGCCGCCTCAAAATCCTCCTGCGCCAGCGCCGTCAGATGGGGCCACGCGCCGATGACGTTATACCCGTCCACGATGAGCCATTGCACAGCGCCGTTCACTGCCGCTTCACGCTGTCCTGACGCAGCTTTTCATAGATCATCACAGCCGCCGCCACGGAGGCGTTGAGGGAATTGACTTCGCCCTTCATGGGGATGGACGCGACAAAATCGCATTTTTCCAGCAGCAGCCGGGAAATGCCCTCGTCCTCGCCGCCGATGACCAGCGCCAGCGGGCCGGAAAGCGGGGTTTTGTCCATGGGCGCGCCCTTCGCGTCTGCGCCCGCGATCCAGAGCCCGGCCTTTTTCAGCTCTTCGACGGCGTTGACCAGATTGGACACCCGCGCCACAGGCATATAGACCACGGCGCCCGCGCTGGCCTTGGCTGCGGCAGCCGTCACGGAAGCGGCGCGGCGTTTGGGGATGATGCCGCCATGCACGCCGGCGCACACCGCCGTGCGGATGATGGAGCCGAGGTTGTGGGGATCGTTGATGGAATCGAGCACCAGCACGAAGGGATCTTCGCCCTTCTGGCGGGCGGCTTCGAGAATGTCGGTTACGTCCACATACTGGCACTCCGGCATCCGCGCCACGATGCCCTGATGGTTGGCGGGCTTTCCGGCGTAGCCGTAGGGCAGGCACAGTTCGTCCAGCTTCTGCCGGGTCACCTCGCTGATGACGACGCCCGCTTCCCGCGCCATGCGGACGATCTCGCGCAAAGAGCCGTCCTCCGCGCTGATGGCGCTGACCAGAATGCGGTCGATGGAGCGGCCGCTCTTGATCGCTTCGCGCACGGGATTGCGCCCGTAGAGAATGAGCGGAAGCTCCGCTTCGTTTTCCGGGTTCTGCGCCGCGGGCTGGACAAATTCCGCCGGACGGTTTTCCCGCCGTTCGGGCCGGAAGTTCTTTCGATCGTTTCCTCGATTTTCGCCGTAAGGAGAGCGTTCCCGCTTCTCGTAGGGACGGCGCTCGCCGCGTTCGCCCTGCTCCTGCCGGGAGCCGTAGCCGCTCTTTTTTGCATAGGCGTCGTTCGCTCGGCCGCCCTCAGGCTTTTTGCCGCCCGTGCGTCCGGAAGAAGCGCCCTCCTCCGCCCGGCGGCGGGGGCCGTCTGCGCCCAGAGGACGGCCGTTTTTGAATCCTGCGCTGCGCTGTTTGTTGTATGCCATGACTGATTGTCCTCACATTTCTATAAAATAAACCCCGCTCAGGCGTTTTCCCGCGCCCAGCGGCTCAATTCCGCCGCAAATTCTTCATCGTTTTGATGCTCTTTGACAAACCGGTTCAGCTCTTCCCTCTTCTGACGTACTTCCATCCTCTTCCCGCAGCTCATTTTCCCCTCGGGGCACTGCAAAGCGATGCAGCCCGGGCCAGCGTCGGCAAACAGCGCCGGGGCCTTGGCCAGGCAGAAGCCCAGCATCGCCCAGGCCATGGCGCGGATCTCCCACTGTGCCCGGCGGCAGCAGCGCAGTTCAAAAACGTGCCGCAGCTCCCGCGCGTTCATGGTGACCATCATCTTGGTCTCGGCGGCGTTGGGCAGAACAAAGCGCGCGTCCTCGTTGGCCTTTTCGCCCTTGCCGCCCAAACGCTCGACCCACTGCTCATACCAGCCCTGGATCGTCTCCATCTGACGGCTATATTCTTCCTGCGCCTCTTCGCCGAGGGCGCGGATGGACGGCGGCATGATATAGGAAAGCCCGCCCTTTCGGCTCTGGCCGACATAGCGCTGGGACTGCACGGAAAAGCTGGCGATCCTGTGGCGCGTGATCTGCGCCAGCAGCGCCCGGGACACGCCCTCCACGCCGAACGTAAAGGAAGGATGCTCCACGGGCGAAAGGTGTCCCATGTCCATGAGCCGCTCCAAAAAGGCCGTCTGATCGGCGGCGGCGACTTTTTCCGAAAGCTCCCGCACCTGCGCGCCGCTGTAGCACAGCCTTGCCGCCATGGCGACGAGGTTTTCCGGCATGGGCGTATAGTCCAGCAGCTGAACGTACAATTTGACTTCGCTCATCTTCCCATTCTCCTTTTATCCCTTGTAGGGCCGGGGCGGCAGGCTGTCCTGCACGGTTTCAAACGAAAGGCTTTTTTCGAGCGCCCACAGCAGCCGCTCTTCTTTCCCGCTCAGATAAAGATAGCCCAGCACCGCTTCGAGGGCGCTGGCCGCGCAGTATTCCTCCACGGACGCATGTCGGGGCACCGTGCCGGGGCGGGCGTTTCTTCCCCGCCGGTAAACGGCCTGCTCCTGCTCGTCGAGCAGCTCATACAGAGCCATGCCTGCCTGCGCCTGCGCCGACGCGCGCACCCGCCGGGCGCTCATCTCGTGGAGCGTATGCGCCTTGGCGTCGTGGGTGTCGATGAGCATGGTGCGCACCGCCAGATCAAAAATCGTGTCGCCCACATAGGCGAGCACCAGCGGATGGAGCATGGCGGGGTCTTTTTTCGGCTCGGTTCCAAGCGATCTTGCAAGCGCTTCGCGAAAGCTTTCCAAAGTGCTGTCGGTCCTTTCTCCTGGCCGCACGTTGCCCGGCCGGATGCAAAATTTCGTCAAGAAGTCATAATCAATAGGCCATAATAGTATAGCAGAAAAGCGAACTTTTTCCTATAAAAATATCTTTTGAAAAAGACATTTCATTTTGCAGTTGTTCATATGATTTTCCAAATCGCTCTGCCGCCGTCTTTTCCCCGCGCGAAAGGAGGAACCGCTTTCATGCGCGTCACCTATTAC
>JAEYFO010000275.1 GCA_023402915.1 Bacillota bacterium
CACCTGCGGTGACAGCTCTCCCAAGGGGAGAGCCAAGAACAAAGCCCGTTACATAGCATATTGGCATGAAAACAGGGTCGCGCGGCGCCGCCCTTTTTTCAGCGATTCCCCTTCTCCCGGCTGCCGCGCCCGGCCTTTCCCCTCACACCGGCGGCAGCGTCACCGTGAAGCGCGTGCCCTCCCCGAGGGTGCTTTCGGCCGAAAGCGTTCCGCCGTGGGCGGCGATCAATTCGTGCGCAATGGCCAGCCCCAGCCCGCTCGAACGGCGGTTGCCGCGGGTCTCGACCACGTAATACCGCTCAAAAATGTGCTCGAGCTTGTCCGGCGGGATGCCGTTGCCGTTGTCCTGCACCGTCAGAACGATGGGGCCGCCCGGCGCGAGCGAAACGCAGATCCTGCCGCCCGCGGGCGTATAGAGCACGGCGTTGTCGATCAGGTTGGAAACGGCCTGCTGCAAGCGATAGCCGTCGCCCCAGACAAAGCAGTCTCCGCCCGTCTCCCGCACAAGGGAGATACCCTTTGCTCCGGCGGCCTGCTGCGCGGCGGCGCAGACGGTTTCGAGCAGCTCGTTCATGTCCACTTCCGTCTCGTCAAAGAGCAGATCGTTGCTTTCCAGCTTCGCCAGCAGGAACAGATCCTCAATGAGCCGCTCCACATAGGCCAGCCGGGAGTTGGTGACGGACAGAAATTCCCGCTGCGCGTCGTTTTCCGGCACAAATGTGTCCAGCCGCCCCCGGATGGCGAACAGCGGGCTGCGCAAATCGTGAAAAATATTGATCATCAGGCCGTGCTTGTGCGCCTGTTTGTCCTTGAGCTCCTGCGTGCGCTGGGCGACGATGGCTTCCAGCCCGGCGTTCACCTGCGCCAGCTGGGTCGAAAGGCTTTCCGCCTCTTTGAATTTGGCGCAAAACCGCTCCACGATGACCACCATGCAGGCCGCCACAAACAGGAGATTGCCCACGTCGGACAGGCGGACGAACATGAAGCAGGCCGGGCGGGGCACGCCGGGCAACGCATAGGGAAACAGGCTCAGCCCCTCCGCCACGGCAAACGCCGCCAGGATCAGCAGCACGCGCCAGTCCTTTTTCAGCCCCGAAACGGGCAGCGCCGCCAGCATGGGGATCCACAGCAGAAAGCGCACGACGTAATACTGGATCGTGGGCGCGCCCAGCTGCAAGACCATGGCCAGCCCCAATTCCAGCAGCAGCACCGGCGGCGACGCAAACCGCCGGAGGAAGGGCGGCAGCTGTTCTTTGAAAAGGTTGAGCGACACGTACACGCTCATCGCCACGGGCAGGGTGTACAAAATGGGGCGGAGCGTGCGAAACGTCCCGTAGCTCAACCGCAGCACGCCCGCCGTGCAGGCCAGCGTCAGCAAAATGACCGCCGTGCCCACCGAAAGGTAAAGCAGATACCGCTCGCTGCGCTTGCCGATGAACATGGCCAGACAGCAGAAGCACAGCATGGCATACATGCCCATCATCATGGCGTTGACAAAATTGGCCGCATCCATGGTGGCGGCAAGGCTTTGGGGCGTGCCCAGTAGGATCTGCGGATTGGTCACGGAAAGCAGCGAAAGCGCGCCGCCGGCGCTTCCCTCCGCGTAGAGCAGCTCCATGCTTTCCCCGGATGGGAATTCAATCGCATGGGCGCGGGTATAGCGCTCCTCGCCGGTGTTTTCATAGATGGTTTCGCCGTTGACCTGCACAAAAAACCGGTTCGAGCTGGGGATGCCCAGCGCCAGCGCTTCGTACTGCTCCCCGCCGGAAAAGGCAAAGCGCATACCGCCGGTGGCCGCGTCGGGCTGCGCGTCCGTCAGCAGATAGAGCCGCTCCTCCAGATCGTCCGGCAGGGCGCTGCCCGCAGGCAAAACGGGAACCGTCCTGCTCAAAAGCAGCAGCAGGCCCGCCGTCAGCAGCAGGACCAGCAGAAAAACCAACAGGGTGCGGATGTATTTTTGCAAGGCGGCCTCCAATTGACAAACTGTTTTTCTCATTATACCATGAAACTACCCGCAAACGCCCTGTTTCTGCGGGGAATGGACCTTATGCGCCTCGGTTTTTCTCTGGCAGAACGCAGTGAACGCCGTTTTCGCAGTTCAAATCTTCTCATCGAGTGCGCAGCGGGATTTTGGCCGTTTTTTTCAAAAACCCGATTCCCTTCGGGCTTTTTCGACGGGACTGTTCCGGCGCGAAGGGCGCTGTTTGATTTCTTTTCCAACAATTTCAAAAAAGGCGCTGCCTGTGAGCCGCCGGTTTTCTGGAAAACAAGGGAGGACTGGAATGATTCATGTATTGCTCGTGGAGGACGATGCAGAAATCGCCCGCACGATCCGCTATTATCTGGGCGCGGAAGAGATTTACGACGTGACCTGGGCAAAGACGGGTGCGGAAGCGGTCTCGCTGATGAGCGACAGCTTTGACATCGTGCTCATGGACGTCATGCTGCCCGACGGCAACGGCATCGACGTATGCGAGAGCCTGCGGGAGCACCGGAAGTGTCCGCTGATTTTTCTCAGCTGCATTGACGACACGGACACCATTGTCCGGGCGCTCTCCAAGGGCGGCGACGATTACATTACCAAGCCTTTCAACAACAAGATCCTCACCGCGCGCATCGAAGCGAACCTGCGCCGGGTACGCATGGAGCACGAGCTTCCCGACGGCGAGAGCATGAGCTGCGGCGCGTTCACGCTGGACGTACACGACCGCTGCATTGTCCGCGGCGGCGAGCGCATTGCGCTGTCGCGGATGGAATGCCGGCTGCTGGCGTACATGATGAAAAACGAAGGGCGGTATTTCAAGTCGGGCGAGCTGTACAAGATGCTTTGGGGCGGCTCCAGCTTCGGCGACAACCGCACGGTGGTCGTACACATTCACAACCTGCGGAAAAAGATCGAGGAAAACTACCTCGAGCCGAAATACCTCGTCAACGTCCGCGGCCGCGGCTACGCGTTCGTCCGCCCGGCGGAGGAGTAGGGGTGGAGCGTGTTGTGGAGATGTTCAGGGGCATGTTGACCCCAAAAACTTTTAGAAATAAAGTAACGTCCGGAAATCGTTTTCTCTTTCCTAACACAAAGGCGAAAGTAGAGGAGAAAAAGCCTTCCGACTTCGATCTCTTCCCAAACGGGAAAAATCCGAAAACGGCTTCTGCCCCGCTCTCAAAAAATTTTGGAACGGATCATGCGAGCAAGCTGAAAAAGCCGCCATGCCCATTCGAAGCCTATGAAATTTGAGGCAGGACTTCCGCGCGCTAAAAAGTCGAAAATTCCCCACGCACCTGCAAAAAGTTTCAAAAAAATTGGATTCCAAAAATTTTTACAGGGTTTTCCGCAAGATTTTAAGACGGATGGGAAATCACGTAGTTCAAAAGAACCAAAAGAAACTCCAACGCCGCCGATTTTGGCCGCGCCGGTTTTCTTCCTTTTTTCAAAAGTCTGCGCGGCGTTCCAAATTCACCCGGCTGGTTTTGTTTTTGGATCGAAAAATTTTTCACTGGCGGACGCTGCATGAGCGAAGCATATGGGCAAGCGCCCTGTGTGCTGCATTGCTGTTCTGTCAAACCAGCGCGTCCCTGCCCAAAGGCGCTGCGCCGCCAACGCCTGTTTTTCTGCGTTTCTACAGCGGTTTTCTCTGCCGGGTTCCAATTTTTCCAAGAATACTGGCCGCCCATGCTTCTTTTTTCTCTTTGCAAAAGGAGCGCTCTGGCCGCCGGATACGCATGGCGTTTCCTGCGTTCGTCATATTGCTATTCTCGCACGGTTTCTTTCTTTGCGGGCAGTCCGCCCTGCTCCCCGTTTTCTTAAAAAATTGGATGAACCGTCCTTCTTCGCGTCGCACACTCTTGCGCAAAGCGCTCTCCGCTTCTTAAACCGCTCTGCGCTCTGCACCTTTTGAAAATTTCAAAAAGGCGCACAGCGATGCAAAAAATCGCCGCCGGAGCGCTTTTTACAGCTCTCCCGGCGGCGATTCAACTTTCTTTTTTCAGGACGGTCAATTTTCACTGATCGCTCAAATGCTTTCTCAAAAAGCGGATCTCTGCCGCCCGTTGCAGGCGAAACGTTTTGGACGGCGTTTTTGTTACCTCGCGTCCTCTTCCTCCGCCTTGCGAATCGCTGCATACAGCTCGTCATTGACCGGCGTGGGGATGCCGTGCGCCTGCCCCAGCCGGCGGATCGTGCCGGAAAACAGCTCCACTTCCGTGCGCCTGCCCGCCTTTCGATCCTGCCGCATGGACGTCATGCCCCCCGGATTCAGGCCGTCGAGCGTAATCAGCCACTGCCGCACTTCCTCTTCCGTCAGCTGCACCCCCTCGGCCGCCGCCACGGCGCGCACCTCTTCCATGGCCGCGATCATCTTGCGCCGCGGCTCGCCGTCCTTCTGGATGCCCGCATAGGAAAGGCCGTAGGCCGCCGTGACCTGATTGACGCCGGTGTTGAGCATGAGCTTGCTCCACTGGCTATGAAGGATGTCCTCCGGCAGCTCATAGGGCACACCGCCCGCTGTCAGCAGCGCCAGCGTCCGCTCCATCAGGGGCGATGTTCCGCCGCCGGGCAGGCCGATCTGCAAATTGCCCATGTGGCCGTAGGTGATGGCGTTTCCTTCCTTGACTGCGTCCATTTTCTGCGCGACGCAATAGAGCACGTGCTCCGCCCCAAAGGCGTCGATGAGCATCTGCTCGCTGGAAATGCCGTTGAGCAGGGAGAGCAGCGCCGTCCCTTCCCCGACAAGCGGCCGGGCCAATTCGATGGCCGCCGGCAAACCGGAAAATTTCACCGCAAAGACCACCAGCTCCGCCGGCCCCTCTGCCGCTGCATCCGCCGTAAAGCGCAGCGCGCAGGGCGCTCCGTTGCAGGAAAAACCCTCCGTCTCATAGCGCGCCACCCGCTTCTCGTCCGCCAGGAAGCACACCTGCTCCCGGCCCAGCTTCTGCGTCATCTGCCAGCCAAACATCACACCCAGCGCCCCAGCGCCAATGAAAACTACCCGACTCAACTGCTCGTCCTTTCCGCAGCGCCTGCTGCCCTTTGCTCTCGTTCCGGGCGGTCTTTTCCGCCCGCTATTCTGTTCCAAAGCATAGCACGATTTTCAAGATGCCGCAAGATTCATTTCTTACAAATTCAAGAATTTCCCTTTCGTCCAGAAAATTTTTCAATTTTCGCTGTTTTAACGTTCGATTTTGAAACATTTTACAAGTGATTCCTTCAATCTTATCTTCTTCACGGTTCAAGTCAGGTTCAAACGCTTTCTGCTTCCTCGATTCATTGCAGACAAAACCAACACACGCTCTCCACATAGCGAAAAGACGCTCAGCCCTTGGATCGCGGCCATGCTGCCAGACGGGAGAACGTTGTTACGTCCTCATTTTCCCCCAATATCCTTCAAAACGCTGCCTGCGGCATAGAAGCCGGGGAATAAGATCAGCCCTGCATCAGCGCCTTGGCGCACTTCTCTAATAATAGGACTACGGCAGACCCTAAACGCCAGCCGTGCGCGGCCGCACATGTACGCCCCACACCTATAGCCCCCTCGCCGGGATGACCGGCCGTACTCAGAACCTGACAAAGCGCGTTCACCGCAGCATCACTAAGCACTCCATCCAAATGCAACAGGGCGGCGTTGGAGTCCAGCCCGCCAAAATAAGCCATGAATATTCAAGTCAAATGCAACAGGATATGAAAAACCGCAAGGGAGTTTTCTGCCCGGGCATTTGCGAGGGCGGTGATTGAGGAAGGCGGGAAAGGCGGCGAAATAGCGGTCATCGCAGGGGGCGAGATTGGCAGATTTGGAACAGTATTCGTGGATCAGGCCGTTTGTGCTGCGCCAAAACCTTAGAGGCTCCCCCAATGCGTCGAAGGATCGCCGCTGAAGCCCAGAGCACCAAAACAGAACCCCGGCAACGCAGGGAATCTTACAAAACCGTGCAAAACCCTCAAGCGTACCGTATCAGGCAAAATCCTGAAGAATACCGCTCGGCGCACCTTAAGAATACCTGTCGGCGCACCTTTGCGGATAGGGGGCTGCCGCCACATCTACGAAGCCCTAAAGGATCCAAGAGTGGAACACGTGCGCATAAATGGAGGTTAACAGCCTGGCATAGGGGGTTTCAACTTCTCCATTTCTCCATAAACAGGCCGCAGGGACAGAGGGAGCGCAAGTGACCTCATACTTTTTTGCAAATCAAATTGCAGATCGAACATGCGCAGCTGTTCTGTCGTAGCTGTTCTGTGTCGAAATGCACAAAGTGGAATTGGTAAGAGGGGATTCGTAAGGCGGGATCAGCGCCTATTCGCCAAAAGCGCAAAAAAATCCCCGGCAAAGCCGAGGGTATTGCATTGCGGGTTAAGCTATTTCCACCCCCGCTACTATGGCGGGGTTTTCGGTTTACAACAAAAAACGACGTTCCTTTGAACGTCGTTTTTGTGGGAACCGGCAGCTACCTACTCTCCCGGGCCGTCTCCAGCCAAGTACCATCGGCGTATAAGAGCTTAACTACTGTGTTCGGGATGGGAACAGGT
>JAEYFO010000296.1 GCA_023402915.1 Bacillota bacterium
GGCCGAAAGCGGGGCGGCGGAAAAATCTACCGCGCAAGCGACGGCTGGAATGTTATCCAAGCGAACGTGGATGGCGTTTTTTGAAAGGCTGGAAAATCATGAGCGCAGCGGCGGAGAAGTACGCGGCGCAAACGGCGCTTGCGCATTGCCACAGCGGCGCGGCGATTTTTGAACAACAACGGAGCTTATGGCGGTCGATCAGACGGATCGAAAAGACGGAAAGTGACAGAGTTCCCCAAGCAGCGCGGCGGGTACTTTTGAAAAAATGGAACCGCAGGGAACGTGACAGCAACTGCGCGGCAGGCGCTTTTGAAGTGTTTTAGAAAAATCTTTTTGAAAATTTTGAAAACGGGGCGGCAGCGGCGGCCCCGGACAGCAATACAGGCTTGAATGAGATGCAGGGACGCATCCGAAAATGGAAAGGAACGACCAATGGCGCAGCTTCCCGTACAGAAAAATCAGCAGATCGAACTGGACATCACGGCGCTCGGCAGCGAAGGGCAGGGCATCGGGCGCGTGGAGGGCTACGCGCTCTTTGTGGAGGGGGCGCTTCCGGGGGAAAGGATCCGGGCGCAGGTCATCAAGACCACCTCGTCCTATGGCGTGGGCAAGCTCCTCAAGGTGCTCGTTCCTTCGCACGAGCGGCAAAAGCCCCGCTGCGCTGTTTTTGGCCGGTGCGGCGGCTGTGCGCTCCAGCATCTGACGTATGAGGCGCAGCTTCGCGCCAAGGAAGAGACGGTGCGCGCGGCGCTCGAGCGGCTGGGCGGTTTTCGCGGCGCTGCGGTGCTGCCCGTTTTGGGCATGAAAGAGCCGTGGCACTATCGAAACAAGGCGGCCTTCCCTGCCGGAATGGCGGACGGCAAGCCGGTTCTGGGCTTTTTTGCCCCGCGTTCCCACCGGATCGTGCCCTTTGAGGACTGCCCCATTCAGCATCCGGAGAGCCTTTCGGCGCTGCGGGCCGTGAAGCAGTGGGCGCAGGAATGTGATGTGCCCTTTTACGACGAGCGGACGGGCAAAGGCGTTTTGCGCCATGTGGTCGTGCGCAGCCCGCAGGGGCAGACTATGGCCGTGCTGGTGACGACGGGGGCGCTGCCCAAGCCCGCGCGGCTGGTGGATCTGCTCCAGAAAGAAGTGCGCGGCCTCAAAAGCGTGATCCACAACGTCAACAGCGGCCGCACCAACGTCATTTTCGGCAAAAAATTCCGGGTCGTCTGGGGCGAGGAGCAGATCGCCGCCCGGCTGCTGGGGCTGGAATTTTCCGTTTCCGCCGCATCGTTTTTCCAGGTCAACACGCTGCAAACCGAAGTTCTCTATGAAAAGGCGCTGGAGTTTGCCGGGCTGACCGGACGGGAGACCGTGGCCGACCTCTATTGCGGCACGGGGACGATCTCTCTGGCCCTTGCCAGAAAGGCCGGCGAAGTGGTGGGCATCGAGATCGTGCCGGAGGCCATTGAGGATGCCCGGCGAAACGCCCTTCGAAACGGGGTCGAAAACGCCCGCTTCATCTGCGCCCCGGCGGAAGAAGAGCTGCCCCGCATGGTGGAAGAGGGCCTGCGGCCGCAGGTCGTCGTGCTCGACCCGCCGCGAAAGGGCTGCGAAGAAGCGCTCCTTGCCGCCGTGGCCAAGGCCGCGCCCGAGCGGGTGGTCTACGTTTCCTGCAACCCCGCCACGCTGGCACGGGACGCGAAATACCTTGCCCAGCAGGGCTACCGCCTCGAGATGGCGCAGCCTGTAGATATGTTCCCGTGGACGGCGCATGTGGAGACGGTGGTCCTCTTGTCACAGGAAACAAATCCACTGACGGTTGAGGTCAGAATGGAAGTGGAAACCGGCGAGGTCAAGGAGCATCCGACCTATAAGCGTATTCAGGAGTATGTGCAGGAGAAGTACGGCTTCAAAGTCCATACGGCATATATTGCCGAGGTCAAGCGTATGGTCGGACTGGATATGCACAAAGCGCCGAACGCAGTGGAGCAGAGAAAGCATGAGTACCATCCCTGCCCGCCCGAAAAGGTCGAGGCAATCAAGGATGCGCTGCAGCATTTTGGCTTAATTGCTGAGTGAATTGACTATGAGGCAGTAAAAACGCCGTGCTAAAATCGAGCGTAGTGAAAACAGTAAATTTCTTTCTTCTTGCGCAAAAAAAGTATATTAGAAAGCAAAGCACGATAGAGTGTACACGGTACGCTTCTGCGCGTGAAATTTTGCGAAACAGTACATTCCCACGCCACGCAGCAAAATGCGAAAGTGCTATCTGCAAGCAGCACATTGCTTTATCTGCTGAAAATCGCTGTAATCAGGAAAAGCCCAACATCACTTCAATGTCGTGGTGCTGGGCTTCTTTTGTGTTGCGTTTCGGGGCTTCTTTCGAGGATAAAATCGCCTATGTGCCGTTCGTTTTTCTATGCCGTATTGACATACTGTGCTCTATACAAATGTTGGCTATATGCTTCGCATTGACTGCTGGGAAGCCGAAAAGGATTTAAAAACCACACCCGGATCAGACTGTGCATTGACTTCACTTGCAGTCGATGAACAACTTGAATATGCGAGA
>JAEYFO010000072.1 GCA_023402915.1 Bacillota bacterium
GGCCGTTGGCGGCAATGCTGCCCTCTTCCATGCCCATGAAATCGCCCTGATGGATCTCCCGGCCGGAAATGACTGTATCGCGCACGGCGAATGTGACAGAACCGGACTTGACGGACTGATACGCCTCGGTCATGGCCTGCACGTTTTCTTTCGCCGAACTCTCCGCATCAAAGGCGATGGCCGCCGCCACGCCCTGCGTGATGGACTGGGTGGGAATGACGTGAACCTTGATGTCCGTGTCGCCCTCCACCAGCTCCTTGGCCTGCTCGGCCGCAAGAATGATGTTCTTGTTGTTGGGGAAAACGTAGACGTTCCGGGCATAGGTGCGCTTGATGGCCTTTTCGATGTCCATGGCGCTGGGGTTCATGGTCTGCCCGCCGGTGACGAGACTGTCCACCGCCAGATCCTTGAACACCCGATCGATGCCCTCGCCCACGCTGACGGCCACCATGCCGTTTTCCTTCTCCCTGGCCTTGCGTTCTTCCATGAGCTTGCGGTGCTGCTCGCGCATGTTTTCGATCTTCACGCCGTTGAGCTCGCCGTAGCGCAGCGCCATTTGAAGCGCCTTGCCGGGCATATCGGTGTGAACATGGACCTTGACCAGCCCCGCGTCGCCCACAACGACAACGGAATCGCCAATGCGCATCAGATGCTCCTGGAAGCGGGTCAGCTCGTCCTGCGAGAAGGACGGATCGAGATGCTCCACGAAAAACTCCGTGCAGTAGCCGAAGGTGATGTGCTCCAGGTCGTTTTCGCTCAGGATGGCCGCGGTATTTTCTTCCCGGTCGATGGAAACATTCTCTTCGATCGTCAGCTCCTCTTCGGGAACCTCTTCGCCGTCAAGGGACATTTTATAGCCGCGATAGACCATCAAAAGGCCCTTGCCGCCGGAATCGACCACGCCCGCCTCCTTCAAAACAGGAAGCATGTTGGGCGTTTGGGAAAGGATTTTTTCGCCGTCCTCGATCATCTGATCGACGAGGCGGAAGATATTGGCGCCCTGCGCCGCATTTTCGACGGCTTTATCCGCCACGACGCGCGCCACCGTCAGGATCGTGCCCTCTTTGGGCTTCATGACGGCTTTATAGGCCGCCTCGCTGCCCTGCTTGAGCGCCTGCGCAAACTGTGCCGCATCGATCTCCTTCATCCCCTCCACGGCGCGGGAAAATCCGCGCAGCAGCTGGGAGAGAATGACGCCTGAATTGCCTCGCGCGCCCCGGAGAGCGCCGCGCGCCGCCGCCGCCGCCACGGAACCGACCGTGCTGTCGTCGCAGCTGTGCAGCTCTTTCATCGCCGAGTTCATCGTCATGGACATGTTCGTGCCCGTATCGCCGTCCGGCACGGGGAACACATTCAAAGAATCGACGATCCGCCTGTTTCGTTCAAGCACGGCGCCGCCCACGAGCAGCATTTCCTTGAGATCCGTGCCGTTAATCGTTCGCTTTTGTGTCAACGCTGGGTCCTCCACTTCATGCCTGCTGGACGCGCACGCCCTCAACATGGACGTTCACAGCTTCCACTTCAAGACCCGTCGCTTCGCGGACCCGGTAGGTGACGTTTTCGATGACGTTCTGCGCCACGGCATGGAGGGACACGCCGTATTCCACAATGACATAAAGGTCGATCGTGCAGCGGTTTTCCTTGACGGAAACGATCACGCCCTTTTTGACGTTTTCCCGTCCGAGCAGCTCCCAAAAGCCCTCGCCGGCCTTCTGAGACGCCATTCCAACAATGCCGTAGTTTTCCACGGCCGAGCAGCCTGCAACCGTCGCGACGATCTCGTCGGCGATGGTGATGCGGCCCTTCTCTGTATTGACGATGCCAGGCATATCGATACTCCTCCTTGAGAATAAATTGGATCTTTTCTTCTAATTGGTAAGCATATTGTACTGCAAATACCCATTTGGCGCAAGCGCTTTCCTGCGACAGCCTTCCGTTCCCTTTCCCAAATGTCGCAGAGCCCCGCTCTTTTCCCCGCTTTGCCGCCAAAAATCCGCCCGAACCGGAAACAAACTTTTCGCCGCAGGATCGCGCTTTTTTTGCGTCCGTGCGGGCTGTCCCTCTTGCCAAAACCGCGGTCATATGCTAAAATGATTTTGTTTTGAATGTGCCGGCCTGTGCCGGTGCAACTCTGTGGTGCATTCCGCCGGGCGATTCCGGCGCGCACCCTGCTGAAGGAGGTGTCACGCTATGGCTAAATTCTGCGAAATCTGCAAAAAGGGCGTCATGTCCGGCAACACGGTCAGCCACTCCAACCGCAAGGCGAAGAGGGCTTGGGCTCCCAACATCCAGAGGACCCGCATCCTCGTCAACGGCACGCCCAAGAAAGTAGATATCTGCACCCGCTGCCTCCGCTCCGGCAAGGTTGAACGCGCTCTGTAAGAGGGTTTTTCGGGCGTTTTGCGCGCCCTGCGAAAGGCTTTCTGCCCCGCGTTTTGATTGTTCTCAAAACGCGCAAAAGCGATTCTTCACATTTTGCTGATTCGGATGTGCTGTCCGGAATCGGCCGGTTCTTGCCGGTTCGAACGCAAAAACGCCTCCATGGCTCTGGCCGGGGGCGTTTTTACGTTTCTCGGTGCGCATTTTATGCTGGGCGCTCTTTTCCGCCAAGCCGTTGTGCGCCGCCGATCCCCTGTTTTACGCTTGCAGTCAGGTTTCCCTTGAGGACGTGTTTTCCTGCGAAACGGCTTTCCGCTAAAAACTCCTTCTGGCCGGGCGCATTGCCATGCAGCGGACGTTTTCTTTCCTTTTTCTTAATTTTTACATCTTTCTCAATTTTTTATAGCGGCGCTGTTTGCCTTAAAAATGCGCCGCTTTTTCGCGTTTTTCATCTCCTTTTCTTTTTCCTTTTTTTCGATTTTCCCGTTGTGAAAACGTCCCGCTCTCTATTTTTCTCCCCGAAACAGCAGCTTGAGCAGTCCCCGCAAAAATTTCGGCGCTTTGACGCAAACGATCTTCATTCCTTGCTCCTTTCTCTTTTCAAAACGGATCCCTTCTCCTTTCGCCAAAAACCTTTCTCTTCAACCAAAACATTTTTCACATCCGCGCCGTCCGGCTGGCGCACGGTTCGCTTTTTCCAAAACCGGACGGCCGGCAATGCGTTTTGCGCTTTGCTGTTTCCGACGGAAGATTCTCTTTCTTCCTTTTATTTTATGCCGGCAAACACGCCGCCTATGACACACAGCGCGCATCCGATCATGGCAAGCAGACAGGGCTCCGGGCAGGTCACAAGAACCAGCACGACGCCCGACGCGATCCAGGCCGCGCCAATGCCGTTTCCGCAGCCGCAGCCCCTTCGGTTCCGTCTGTCCCGTCTCATGTTCTTTCCTCCTTCCTCCCCGGCGATTGGGGATGACGCGCGGCTTCCGCGGGTTTCCATGTCCCCTGCTGTATCCTATTCCCCTGACTGCCCGTGCGGTTCCGCCCGGCAGCTTTTTCTTTTTTGCAAAGAAAAAGCGCCGCGGAAGCAGCTTGTTGCCGGTTCCGCAGCGCTTTTCTGTTTTGTGGAAATTTTGGAAACCCCTTCCGGCTTCCTCCGGCGAAATTTTTCCAAACCGGACGATCCAGAGGGATTTTTCAAAAGGATCAGACTTATTCGACCGTGAACACCATCGTCGAAGAGAGCGGGGACGCCGCGCCATCCGTCGTCACAGAGCGGACGGACAGCTCGAACGTGCCGGTTTCTTCGGGCGTATAGGTGAAGTACCAGTAGACCCACTTGTCGCTGGTGGCGTCCTTGGTTTCGTAGGCCGTCCAGGTCTTTCCGCCGTCGAGGGAGAATTCCACCCGGGCGATGGCCTTGTCATAGTCGTCGGCATAGCCCTCGAAGGT
>JAEYFO010000087.1 GCA_023402915.1 Bacillota bacterium
GCGGCATGGATTGTAAGTATTGACAAACGCCTTTGCATGCGTTATCTTATATATACAAGTATATCTCAATACTTGCAAGTGTTGATTCGAACTTGCCTGTCATTCTATTTATCATGGAGGAAAACGATGATTTCTTGCAAACTCAGCACCTTTGGCGTGCCCGCTGTCCGCGGTGAAGAAGAATACGGCAACCGCGTCATCAACATGCCCGTGGCTCTCGAGGATTACATGGTCCTCAAGGACGTCGTGAAGTTCATCGGCGTGACCGACGAATTCAAGGAAGTCCTGGCCACCTTCGAAACCCCCGAAGGCACCCCCGCCGGTTTCAAGCGCGCCTATGAGCTTGACAAGGACGGCGTTCTGCGCGTGGATCTGATCCGCGACATCTCCTATGACAAGAACGGCGAGCCCCGCCCGACGAAGGTTCTCTACTCCGCCGACAGCGCCAACCCCTATGAAGTCGGCCCCATCAGCCCCTTCCTGGCCAACCTCACCTGCAACCCCGGCATCATCTACGATCTGTTCATCAACAACCCCAAGGCCAACGTCGGCGGTCTGTACAAGAACCGCGACGAAGTCATGGCGGAGATCGGCCGTCTGCTCGGACCGGGCTGCGACATCAGCGTTGAGCTGAACAACCCCTTCGAACAGGACTTCAACAAGATCCTTGAAGAAGCGGCCAAGTTCAAGGAAATGCTCTCCAAGTACCGCGTGGTCATCAAGGTGCCCCACACCGGCGCTGTGACCCCCGAAAACGTCCATCAGCTGCTCGAAGGCGACAAGAAGCTCGACGCCAGCTATGCGAGCGTCAACACCAAGGACGCTCTGCGCGGCCATGACCTGACGCTCAAGCTGACCGAAGCCGGCTACCGCATCAACTTCACGCTGATGTTCGAGCCCTTCCAGACCGCTCTGGCGCTGCAGGCTCGCCCCTACTTCATCAACACCTTCCTGCGTCATCGCCTCGTGCAGTCCACCAACATCAAGAAGTTCGTGGACGCTTACGAAGCCACCGGCGACAAGAAGCAGCTTGAATCCCTGCGCGACTACTTCATCGCCAACGACTATTACACGCTGGCTGAGGCCTGCAAGCCCCTCGACGAAGTCCACAAGTTCGGCAAGGACATCATCAAGTATCGCCACTTCGAAGATGCTCAGGGCTCCGACGGTCTCGACGGCATGCGTCACAACCTGCGCCTGCTGCGCAACTGCAACATGCCCGATACCCGCCTGATCGTGTGCTCCATGGAAGGCCCGTACAACTACCCGGATATCGACAAGCTCCTGGCCGAGCCGGAATTCGTCGACATGAACAACCGCGTGGTCATCACGGCCGAGCCCAACTACCTGGCTCGTTTCACCTCCACCAACCAGGTCATCAGCTATCAGCGCCGCTTCATGAACGCCGCCAACGGCCAGAAGTAAGCAAGATAGTTTGCCTCATATTGTCCTCAGTTGCATCAGAAGCCGCCCCTCGGCCAAGGGGGCGGCTTCGCCCTGTTTTGGGAAAAGTTTGAAATGTGAATAATGTTGAAATTTTTTAAGTTTAGCAGTCAAAAGGAAAAATGTTATGGTAAAATTTTCCTATCAGTTGAATGCCGCGTGTATGAACGATTCCGCTTTTCCGAGCAACTGAACGACGCAACAGGAGGAAGAAGCCATGAAAACGCTGCGAAACCTACTTTGTACGCTGACGATCCTGCTGACAGCGAGCCTGCTTTTTTCAACGGCCTTTGCTGTGTACGGGAACGCAGAAGCGCGCACCGAGGAAGAGCCCGTGTGGGGCGGGTTTCTTTCCTTTCCGGGAGAAGATGGACGTACAACATACCGTTCAGACGCAATTCAGCACGCAAGGGAGAATTGTAAGGAGTATTTTGTCGGCAGAGACAAAGTGCCGGCTGTACTGAATTCTGAGGGTGACAAAATCTACGAGTGGACGCGCTGGAATAAGACAAATGAACAGAGTTTCGTCAAATCTGAAACAGGCGGCACGTGGGAATACCAACTGACAGATGGCGGAGCAGTGACGCTGACATGGTACAAATTTGAAGAAGAAGCCATTGCTCAAATGGAGGAAGGGTATCGGAAAGCGGCAAACAACGGCGTGTTTCAGGTCAGCGATACAGAAGAGTATTCGATTTTTTCCCGGCAGGTACCGTATGCTTTGCAAGAATGGAATTACTGGATCTATCATTGGGCGCAGGACGACTTCTGGTTTACGATGGAAAGTATCGGAACCAAACGACTGCCGCCAAGTGCATGCAGCGTGCAGGAGCGGTTTTCGAGGGAGGACACAATGCGCCAGCTTCAGAGGATGTTTGACTGTTTGCAGGAAACGGAAGACGCAAAGGCAGCGGAATCGGTCGAGCTTCTCCACGAGCAAAAATACAGCGACGGCACGCTGAACTTCACCATCCGGATCGAGCCGGAGGAAAAAAGCCAGCTTCTCAAAGATACGCAGACGCAGAAAAACTGGGTCAAACAGGAAATCAACAAGGAAACGGTGGGCTATTGGCAGCAAACGCAGGAATACGACTGCGCCGATGACCTGGATGATCCAGAGGGGGATTATGCGGAGTATTTCAACGATATCCGCATTGTGCATGGCGGCATGGTCTACCGTGCGAGCGTGCGTATTTACGGAAAAGAGGGAAAAGCCTTTGACGCAAAGGCCTGCTATGCGCTGCTCTTCGAGGAAAACGGCTGCCAAAAAACGGATTCCATCGTGGATGAAACCTGGAAATGCACGTTCCGCTACAAAGCGGGCGACGTGACCGCGCTGGCGCTCCCGGAAAAGTTTGCGCAGAAGGAGCGTCCGGAGCTGGGCTTCTGGGTGGACAAGGCGGACGCAGCCCCCTTTGAAGCGTACCCGGCGGTCAAAACGGAAGAGGGGCAGGCGGAAGCCGTGCGCTATTCCTGCGACGTGTCCTATGGCAGGGTGATGGTATTCACGACGCCGCGCACGTGGGGCGATAGCACCCTTGCGCCGCGGGCGCAGAGGCTGATGCAAATGCTGCTCGGAGAGCTGGAAGCCCCGGCGGAAGCGTTCGGAGACCTTCCGTTTCTGCCGGATTTATGATGATTCTGTGGCGTGGCGCAGGAAAATTGCCTGTGAAAAGCGGAAGCTCCAGCGGGTCTTGCGGTCTGCTGTGCGCAGACCGTTCCGCTTTGGTGACGCTCCCCGGCCCGCCCGCAAAGCGCATAGAGAAAGTTTCCCGCAAAAAAACGATCGAGGCAGAAGGAGCTTTTTCGGTTTGGCCGGGGGAAGCGTTTCGAGCAAAAACAAAAGCAAAAGAACCCCGCAGCGTTTGAACTGCGGGGTTTTTGCTTTTGGGATGAGGCGGGAGGATTATTCGTCCTTCCAGTTGTTTTTCGGCGGGATGACCTCGAGAGCGGCTTCACGAATGGCCAGTTCGGAACCCGCGTTGAGATAGCAGCACAGGAAAACAAGGTCGGTATCGCCGATGTTGATAGTGGAATGGTATCCGCCCTGCGGAATGGAAATCAATTCGCCGGGGCCCATTTCGCGTTCCTGAATGCCGTCCGGACGCTCGATCATCTGCATGGCGCGGCCTTCAAGGAAGTAGATGAACTCTTCGCTGTCGGGATGATTATGCCGCGTATGCCCCTTGCCCGGCTTGATACGGCCGAGACCGACGATCATCTTATCGGCCTTGGTGACCCGCGGCTCGTTGAGCCACTGGAACTGTCCCCAGTCGAGCACCTGAGTTTCGACGTCATCAGGAGAAACCATACTCAAATATTTCTGCAAATGTAGACCATCCTTTCAGGTTCTGTTGTGTGTCCGGAGAAGAAAGCAAAGGTTACCGTTCGATGGCCTTGAACGCCGCAGCCTGTGCCTTGATGCCGCGCTCTGCTGCAAAGCGCTCAATGGAGGAAGCGCCGAAGAAGCCGTCGATTTCGGGGATGCGCTGGATGATATAGGCGGCGTCGTCCGGCTCGGCGATCGGGCCGCCGTGGCAGATGACCATGATGTCGGGGCGAACCGAACGGCCGGCCGCGATGATGGCCTTGATCTTGTCGATGCAGTCGTCAAGGGTGAGGGCGGTCTTTGCGCCGATGGTGCCCTTGGTGGTCAGTCCCATGTGGGCGACGAGGATATCCGCGCCGGCTTCGGCCATGGCTTTGGCCTGATCGGGGTCAAAGACATAGGGACAGGTGAGCATGTCGAGCTCATGCGCCTTGCGGATCATTTCGACCTCAAGACCGTAACCCATGCCGGTTTCTTCGAGATTCTGACGGAACACGCCGTCAATCAGGCCGACGGTCGGGAAATTCTGAACGCCGTTGAAGCCCTGCGCCTTGAGCTGACGGAGATAGACGTCCATCACGCGGAAGGGGTCGGTGCCGCAGACGCCCGCAAGGACGGGGGTGTGCTTGACAACGGGCAGGACCTCGGCGCCCATCTCGACAACGATCTGGTTGGCGTCGCCGTAGGAGAGCAGTCCGGCCAGAGAGCCGCGGCCCGCCATGCGATAACGACCGGAGTTGTAGATGATGAGCATATCCGCGCCGCCCGCTTCGGAGCTCTTCGCAGTGATGCCGGTGCCGGCGCCGACGCCAACGAGGATGCGTCCATTTTTCACTTCGTCCTTAAAC
>JAEYFO010000130.1 GCA_023402915.1 Bacillota bacterium
GCCGCAGTCCTGGGGGTGCGGCCTGCTTTTTGCGCCTGCCGCCGCGGCGCGAAAAGTCTGTTTTTGAAAGCGTTTGGAGGAGAACCGATGGAAAAACAACATTCCGCCTGGTGGAAAATCAAAAAATTCTGTTCGTATTATAAGCCCCATCTTCCGTTGTTCCTGCTGGACATGGCCTGCGCCACGGTGATCGCGGCGGTCGATCTGCTCTTCCCGATGGTGACGCGCTACGCCCTTTCGGAGCTGCTGCCGAAGGGTCTGGCGGGAACGTTCTATCTTTTGATGGGCACGATGGTGCTGGCCTATGTGCTGCGCACGGCAATGCAGTATGTCGTGACGTATTTCGGGCATTTTCTGGGCGTGCGGATGGAGACGGACATGCGGCGCGACTTGTTTGCTCACATGCAGACGCTGCCCTTCCGTTTTTACGACAAAGCGCGCACCGGCCAGCTGATGAACCGCGTCGTGGGCGATCTGTTTGAGATCACGGAGCTGGCGCACCACGGCCCGGAGGATCTGTTCATCTCGCTTTTGACGCTCATCGGCGCGTTTTTGATGATGCTGAGCATCAACTGGAAGCTGGCGCTGGTGCTTATCGTCATCATTCCGCTGATCGTGGCGTTCACCATGCGGCAGCGGGGTCGGATGTCCAAAGCGTCCAAAGAGGTCAAAAAGAAAATGGCTTCCATCAATGCGGACATCGAATCGAGCATTTCGGGCATCCGCGTGGCGCAGGCGTTTTCCAATCAGGACTACGAGATCGAAAAATTTGAAGCGGGCAACACCGCCTATCAAAACTCCAAAAAGCTCTATTATAAGGCCATGAGCACGTACCAGAGCGGCATGGAGTTTATGTCGAATTTGTTGTATGTGATCGTCATCGGCGTGGGCGGCGCGCTCATTCTGGCCGGAGAGATGGATCTGACGGAAATGATCACGTTCAATCTGTTCGTCAACGCCTTCCTTCAGCCCATCAAGAGGCTGGCCGCGTTCATGGAGCAGTATTCGGCGGGCATGGCAGGCTTTGAGCGCATGATCGAGCTGCTGGACGTCGAGCCGGACATCAAGGACGCGCCGGACGCCCAGCCGCTGACGGACGTGCGCGGCGAAATCCGTTTTGACGACGTGACCTTCTCCTACGACGAGGGCGTAAACGTGCTCAGTCATGTGAATCTGAACATCCGGCCGGGCGAAAAGCTGGCGCTGGTCGGCCCCTCCGGCGGCGGGAAAAGCACGCTGTGTCAGCTGATCCCGCGGTTTTACGAGCCGGTCTCCGGCACGATCTCCATCGACGGCAAGGACGTCCGCTCCGTGACCCTTGCTTCCCTTCGAAACAGCATCGGCATCGTGCAGCAGGACGTGTTCCTCTTTGCGGGCACCATCCGGGACAACATCCGCTATGGCAAGCTGGACGCGACGGACGAAGAGATCGTTCTGGCGGCCAAGAGGGCGGAGATCCACGAGTTTATCATGACGCTGGCCGATGGCTACGACACGTTTGTGGGCGAGCGGGGCATCCTGCTGTCCGGCGGCCAGAAGCAGCGCATTTCCATCGCGCGGATCTTCCTGCGCAACCCGCCGGTGCTCATTCTCGACGAAGCTACGTCCGCCCTCGACACGGAGACAGAGCTGAAAATTCAAAAGGCGCTCGACAGCCTTGCCGCCGGCCGCACGACGCTGGTCATCGCGCACCGGCTTTCTACCATCAAAAACGCGGACGAGATCGCCGTCATCAGCGACGAGGGCATTGCCGAGATGGGCACGCACGAGGAGCTGCTCAAAAAGGGCGGCATGTACGCCGAGCTCTATCAGGCGCAGTTTGCCATCTACGAGGAACAGCCGGAGTAACGGCATTTGCCGCACTGTAAAAAAAGAGCCTTTTGCGGGCTCTTTTTTGATGGGAAATTTAATGGAGGTTTTGATGGGGAAACAGGGAAAACCACATGTGCGCCAGAGGTTCTTCCCTCTTTGAAAAAGCCCGATGGCCGTAGGCAGAACACGCTTCGCCGATCGTGGCGGTTCAGAATGGAGGCAGCGAATGGGGCAAAAGGACTTTTTCCGGAAAAACACAAACGCCGAAGGAAAGACAAGTCAAAACGCTGCCTCCCAAAGGGATTGCAAAAGTTTTTTGGAACGCTGCGGTGGGTTCGGCGCTTGGAAGCCGGAACGCCGCAAAAACGCTCAGCTTCTGCGGCTCTCTCCCTGCTCCGCCGCGGCAAGGCTTTGAATGCCGTCCTCCGTCCAGCCTTCGATCCCATGCTCGGTATGGAGGGACGCGGTTTTGAGCTTGATCTGAAAAAGGACAAAGTTTTCGTCTTTTATGCCGGAAAAATATTTTTTCAGGACAGGACATTCTTCCAGCATCTGCTCCTTGAGAAACAGATCGGGACAGGGCGTCGCCCTTCCCCGCAGGCGCATCCACTGGCGCGTGCCCGGCTTGAGAGCGACGAGCTGCACTTTGGGATCAAGAAGCATCTGGTTACAAACGAACATTTCCCGGGAGGCCGCAAGGAACAGATCCCCTTCCCGCTCCATCACAGCGCCACACGGGCGGCCTTCCGGACCGTCGGGCGTGCTGGTCAGAAGAAAAAACGTACCGCACTCTTTCAAAAAATCGCAAAACCGGCTCATAACACTTCCTCCTTTGTGAAGATGGTTCCATGGTTTTCAGCAGTGAAAAACGCAAGAACCGTTAAGGAAAGTTCTGAAATTTTATCACGAATCTTTGCCATTAGACAAGAGGTTTTGCAATTTTTTACTCAAAAAACCCCGAAAAGATTCAAACCAAAATAGTTGTTCTTTATACTGTTTTTGCGTCGTGCAGCCGCAAGTCCCTCGGCGCCTCTCCTCTTTGGAGCGCAAGCAGAAACCGTATAGACCCACGATATCCGAGAGAATATGTGCTTCGAAAAAGCAAAAACGGACAGCGATGGCCAAATTTCTTGAAAAACACCAGACTTTTTCTCAGAAACCGCCATTCACGCGGAACAGGTGCGGCGCAGGCCACTCAGGTAAATCGCCATGCTTTCGCAGAAGGATTTACGCAGAGATTCCAAGGCATCCTGTGCTTTCCTATCGGCAGAAAATTTTCCAAAAAACAAGAACGCGAAGAAGGATTGCTTCCCTCTTCGCGTTTTTTTGTTTGCGCCCGTGCGGGGCGCGCATGGTGCGGGCGGTGCAGCTGGAGCGGAGCACGCCGCCGAATTCCACGCTCTGATCGAGAT
>JAEYFO010000157.1 GCA_023402915.1 Bacillota bacterium
GGTTGGTGTAGATCTCTTCGGTGTACTGGCCGACGGGAACGGAAGATTCGCCGATGGCGATCATGGAGACCTTGTCCGTCGCAACGTCTTCAAAGCTGGTGATGTCCAGCGTGGAGGCGGCGGGAACGATCAGGACGACCTTGTTGACCAGCAGGTCCTTGATGGAATCGGACACGACCAGACCTTCTTCGTTGAGGGCGTTCATCTGCTTCTTGGCGGCAGAAACGAACACGTCGGCGGGAGCGCCTTCTTCGATCTGGGTCTGCAGCGTGCCGGAGGAATCAAAGGTGAACGTCAGCGTCACGTTGGGAGCGACGGCCTTGTAGGACTCGGCGATCTCGGCGAGCACGTCGGTCAGGCTGGCAGCGGCGGAAACGAACAGCTCAACGGGTTCGGCAGCCGCTTCGGGAGCCTCGGAAGGAGTCGCTTCCACGGGAGCTTCCGTGGCTTCTGCGGGGGCCGCAGTGGGTTCTTCGGTCTGCGCGGGAGCGGAGCAGCCGCAAAGCAGGGCAAAGGTCAAAACGAGGGTCAGCAGGACAGCGAGAGATTTTTGAAGTTTCATTTTGGATACACTCCTTTTCAAGATTGGAAGGCGCAGCTGTTTCCGGCGGCACCTGCGCGCGCAGCGGCAAAAGCGGCAAGCTGTGCGCTGGCCATACGCCATGGGCATTCTGCCTGTAGGACAATATGGCTCGGATTGCATGAAGAACGGGAAAACGATGTTCTGGCGGGCAGAGCCGGGCGGTGCGGCGACCACCTCCTTCCTGGTTCGATCCACGCTCCCCTTGTGGGAGAGCGACAGAAAAATCACTCAAAGTTGAAAAATGTGGAAACAGAAGTTTCCCTGCTTTTTGGACATTGGCTTCGCCAAACAACGTGGCGCACTTTTCCAACGTTTTCAAACGATGGAACCCGCGCGAAAGAGAGCGGGCTGTTTTCTGAAAAAGACGGAAATTGCCCAGGATGCCTGCGCCCAAACGCTGCGTTCAGCGCAAAAGGCTTCTCTACATCCGGAGCAAAGACGCTCAGCGGCGGCCGAACGAGCAGAGCGGATAGCGGCAGGGCTTGCAGTTCATGCAGAAGCCCCCTTCGCCAAGAATGGCGGCGTCGCGCTTTTCGATGCGCTCGCCCACGAAAATGCGCGGCAGGAACACGTCGAGGCTGGTGACGGCGCTGTGCATGGACGCGCCGGGCACGCCGATGAGCATGGTTTCGCCAAGGTATGCCATGGTGAGCATGTTGCCCGGCTGCATGGGAACGCCCTGCGTGACCATCTGCGCGCCGCACTGGCGGATGGCGGTGGGGGTCAGGTCGTCCGGATCGACGGACATACCGCCGGTGAGCAGAATCAGCTGCGCCCCCTGCGACACAAAGGTCTCGATGGCCGAAAGGATCATGGAAAGATCGTCCGGGCACTTCGTCACGCCCAGGATCTCCGCGCCGTAGGACGCGAGCTTTTCGCGCATGATGGGCTCGAAGCGATCCGGAATGCGGCCGTAATAGACCTCGCTGCCGGTGATGATGACGGCGGCTTTGAGGGGGAGAAAGGGCTTGACGGAAAAGACCGGATAGTTTTCTTTGGCGATGGCGACGGCCTTTTCCACGTTTTCCCGCTTCGTCACCAGCGGCACGATGCGCGCGCCGGAGAGCTTTTCGCCTTTGGAAACGACCGTGTGGCCGGGACGGCAGGCGATGGTGTAATCCGGCACGCAGTTGATGTCGATGAGCGCTTCGCTGTTGACGCAAAACAGGCCGTGAATGCCGGAGAAGATGAGGTACTTTCCCTCCGAAGGGCCACTGTAAGTCACGTTCGGGCCGCAGATGGCTTCGGCAATGGCCAGCGCCGCATCCTCTTCATGCACCTCGTCCGCGCCGGGCTCCCAGACAAAAATGTGGGATTTTCCCATGTCGAGCAGGACGGGAATGTCCTCTTCCGTGATGACGTGGCCGCGCTTGAAGCGCACGCCCTTGAAGCCGCCGGGCAGGATGGCGGTCATATCGTGGCAGAGCGTCTGTCCGACCGCCTGTTCCACAGGAATTTTTTTCATAAAAGCTCCCTCGATTCAGGAAAGAATGGTGATCTCGTCGCCGGGGCGCACCACGCCCTCTTCGATGACGATGACGAAAATGCCTTCGCGGGGCATGACGCAGTCGCCCACCTGCTTTTTGATGGCGCAGTCGTTGTGGCACTGTTTGCCGATCTGCGTCACCTCCACCACGGCCGGGCCGATCTGAAGGCGGGTACCCACGGGCAGGGTGAACAGCTCCAGACCGCGGGTGTTGATGTTTTCGGCGAAAGCGCCCGGCTTGAGCGTGGGCAGCTTTTCGCGCATTTTATCGACGCTCTCTTCGGCGAGCAGGCTGATCTGACGGTGCCAGTCTCCGGCGTGCGCATCGCCCACGATGCCGTGATTCTTTTTGAGAACGAGTTCTTCAACGGGGTGCTTGCACACGCCTTTTTTTTCGCTGATGTTTACGGAGACGACGGATGCCATGAGAGTTCATTCCTTTCGCTGATAGTGGCCGCTTTTTCCGCCGGATTTTTCCAGCAGGCGGACGGATTCGATGACGATATCGCGCTGCGCGGCCTTACACATGTCGTAAATGGTGAGCGCGGCGACGGAAGCGGCGGTCATGGCCTCCATTTCCACGCCGGTCTCGCCGGTGCAGCGGGTGGTGGCAAAAATCTCGATGGTGCTTTGCTCCCGGTCAAGGGTGAAGGAAAGATCCACGCCGGTCAGGGCGATGGGATGGCACATGGGGATGATGTCGCTGGTGCGCTTGGCGGCCATGATGCCGGCCACCTGCGCCACGGCGAGCACGTCGCCCTTTTTCATCTTTCCGGCTTCCACCAGAGCAAAGGTGGTTTCGTTCAAAAGGACGCGGCAGGCGGCGCGGGCGATGCGCAGCGTCTTTTCCTTGGCGCTCACGTCCACCATGCGGGCGCGGCCCTCGTCGTTAAAATGGGTCAAAGCGGGCTTCTGTTCCAAAATATCAGCCTCCGATCTCGTTCATGTTGCGCAGGCTTTCGCTGTAGGCTTCATCGAGATGGTGCCTCTCGGGCTTTTGGCCGATGGCCTGTGCGATGGTCTGGCGGAGCGCTTCGGGAGAAAGACCGCGCAGCGGGATCTCCTGCGACGAATGGAGGCAGGTCTTGAGCCGTCCATCGGCCGTGATGCGGATGCGATTGCACGAAGGGCAGAAATGATCGCTGATGGGGCGGATCAGCCCCACGGCTCCCTTGCCGCCCGGCAGGCGGTACAGCTGCGCAACGCCGCCCGTTCCAACGGGAGCGAGAGCGGGAACCGCCTTGAGAACGGTGTCGGCAGGGAGAAAGCGGTCGGAATCCCAGGCGGCGCATTCGCCGATGGGCATCAGTTCGATGAAGCGGACCTGAACGTCGTGCTCCTGCGTGAGCGCCACAAAGTCCGCGATCTCATCGTCGTTGAACCCGCCGATGAGCACGGTATTGAGCTTGAGATCGGTAAATCCGGCGGCTTTTGAGGCTTTGATGCCGGCAAAGACCTGATCGAGAGAGCCGACGCGGGTGATATAGGAAAAGCGCTCGGGTCGGAGCGTGTCCAGGCTGATGTTGAGCCGGGAAACGCCCGCGGCGTGCAGCTCCTCGGCCATGCCGTCAAGCAGCAGGGCGTTGGTGGTCATGCAGAGCTCTTTGAGGCCGGGCAGCGCGGAAATTCCCCGGCAGATGTCGAGAATGCCGCGGCGCACGAGCGGTTCGCCGCCGGTGAGCCGGATCTTTTTTACGCCGCAGGCCACGGCGGCTTCAGCCATGGCGATCACTTCATCGACGGAAAGAATGTCGCGATGAGTGAGCTTGGGCACGCCGTGCTCCGGCATACAGTACCGGCAGCGCAGATTGCAAAGATCCGTCACTGAGAGACGGAGGTAGTCGATGGTTCTTCCGTAATGATCCTGCATGATAACTCCTAAACGCGATAGGCGCTGATGCGGCTTCCGGCGGGGAGCGCCGGGCTTCCTGCCGGGATCTCGCCCAGAAGGTCGCAGCCGATGAGAGACGAAAGCACGCCGTTGCCCTGTCCGCCCGTCTGCTCAAAGCAGGCGGCGCCGTCCCGGATCACCAGCCGTCCGCGGACGAACCGGCGGGTCGGGCTGGGCTTTTTGAAGGGGGCAAGGGTCGTGACGGTAATTTTTTCGGGGAACAGCCCGCTGCGCCCGGCCAGCTTTTTGAGCAGGGGCATGGCGATGAGGTGAAGCGCCAGCGCGGCGGACGCGGGATTTCCGGAAAGGGAGATGAGGAATTTTCCGCTGCGCTCGGCGACCATCATGGCGGAGCCGGGCTTCATTTGGACTTTCCAGAAAAGAATGGTTGCGCCGATCTGCTCCGCAGCGTCCTGAACGAGGTCGTAATCGCCGACGGAGATGCCGCCGGTGGTCAAAACGACGTCGGCCGTTTCAAAGGCGGAAGCGATGGCGGCGGCGATGTCCTCCGTCCGGTCGGGGACGGTCCGGGCGGAAGCGAGGGCAAAGCCCGCCTCTTTGAGATAGCCGCAAATGGCCGTTGCGCTGCTGTTGCGGATCTTTCCGGGCGCAAGGGGCGCGTCGATGGGAAGAAGCTCGCTGCCCGTGCTGATGAGCGCGGCGACGGGCCGGACATAGACCGGCACGGACGAAATGCCAAGGCTTGCAAACAGGCCGAGCACCGGCGGCGTGAGGACGCTTCCGGCTTTGGCGATGACTTCGCCCTTTCGCACGTCCTCCCCGGCGGGCACGACGTTGCTGTTGGGCCGGACGGGCTCAAAGAGCGTCACCGTGCGGTCGGTGAATTCGGTGATCTCGTATTTGACGGTGGCGTTGGCACCCTCGGGCATGGGAGCGCCCGTAAGGATTTTGGCCGCCTGTCCGGGCTGAACCGGGAGCGCCGGCGCAGAGCCGGCGGGAATTTCTTCCGTGATGGTCAGCGTGACGGGATGGTCTTTGGAAGCGGACGCGGTGTCCTCTCCCCGCAGCGCATAGCCGTCAAAGGGAGAACGGTCAAAGGGCGGAACCATTTCCGGCGAGAGCATATCCTCGCAAAGCACGCGGCCAAGGGCTTCGGCAAGGGGAAGCAGCTCGGTTTTGCGGCAGACCGGGAGGGCTGCGACAGCCTCCCACGCCTGTTCAACGGTCAGCTCGGTTCGAAGGGCGGACAAAACGATCAACTCCTTAATAAGATGAAAGCCAAATGCGATTATTTTTGAAAATAGAGCGAAACGATCAGATCGGCCACGGCCTCCGCATCGTCCAGACCGAACAGCGGCACGGACGGGTAGGGGGATTCGGGCAGGTCGCTCACCAGGGCTAAAAGCTCCTCCGGCGGCGCGCAAAGGGGCTTGCCGTTGGCCGTGCGATGAACTTCGATCTTGGGAAGATGCTCGGATTTGAACCCTTCCGTCAGGATGAGATCCACGTTGTTCATCCGGGAAAGAAGATCGCAAAGGGGGAGCGGACGCTCTTCGAAAATCACTGTGCGCGCAGGGGAAGCCAGCGCCACGACCGGCGCGCCCGTCTGGCAAAAGCGCCAGCTGTCCGTTCCCTCCCGATCGACGGTGAAGCCGTGAACGTCGTGCTTGATGACGCCGGGACGCAGGCCGCGCGCGCAGAGGATGCGCAGCAGCTTTTCCAGAAAGGTGGTCTTTCCGGAACCGGAAAAGCCGACGACAGACAGGGCGGGGACGGTGGGTGCGTTCATGGGGAGAACTCCTTTCGGCATACGCCGTTGGGCATAGAAAAAGCAGCCTGCTGCGGTAAAAACAGACTACTGCGATTTGCACGCAGATGCAAAACAGGGAAAGAAGGCTGCGCCGCTGGGGAGAGCTTCTTTTCTGGAGAGCAGGAGAGCAGCGTCTGTTTTGGCACCTGTTCGGAACGGTAAATGGAAATGCTTTTGCGTGAAAAAGCGAAAAAGCAATTTGCAATTTGTGAAATCTGAAAAAGCATTTCTTTTGTTTTTGCCATTGTAACAAAAGAAACAAGGTGTGTCAACGATGTAATAGGACAAAAAAATCTGATTACTGAGGAAAAATCGAGATATATTTGGAATAAACTGGGAGAAAGCAAAAAGAAGTAAAAAAACAGAAGCCTATATGATATGCGGAAGGAATAAATCGTTAAATCATAGATTAAAAAAGAGAAAACGCCGATGC
>JAEYFO010000175.1 GCA_023402915.1 Bacillota bacterium
GAGCAGGCCACCGTTTTCTTCGACCTTTTCGACCCTGAGAGCAAGGGGCCTGCGCTCGCGCCGCTCCTTTCCCGCCCCGGCGCGCTGTACGTGCTTTCGAGCCACAGCCACCACGACCACTACAGCATTCCCCTGATGCAGGAAATTCTTTCCAGCCGGCCGGACGCAAAGTTCATTCTGGCAAAGGAGATCGCCAAAGGCAGGCGCTTCCTTCCGCCGGACGCGGCCTTTCTCCGGGCGGGCGAAAAGTTTTCGGACGGCGCGCTGTTTGTGGAGGCGCACGGCTCGACGGACGTGGGCGTGTCGTTTTATCTGGAGCTTGAAGGAAAAAAGCTCTTTCACGCCGGCGATCTGAACGACTGGCACTGGCGGGAAGAATCTACGGCGCAGGAGATCGCCAAGGCGCACGGCGATTTTCTGGCGGTACTCAAGCCCCTGGCTCAGGCTCATCCAGCGCTGGACGCGGCGTTTTTCCCGGTCGATCCCCGGATGGGGAAAGACTTCTGGCAGGGCGCGGCGGAGTTTCTTTCGGCCATCCGGTGCAGGCAGTTCTTCCCCATGCACTTCTGGGAGGACTTTTCCGCGGTGGAAACCTTCCAAAAAGCCATGGGCGAGGCCGGGCGCTGCATCGTTCCGCTGACGCGCTACGGGCAGACCGTCCCGCTCACATAGGCAGCCGTTCCAACAGCACTATTTTAACCATTGGAGGTACAAAATGCAATTCAAGATGGTCCACAACAATTTCAACGTCTACGATCTGGAAAAGTCGCTGGCCTTTTACCGCGAAGCGCTGGGCTTCACCGTTTTGAAGGACAAGACCGCGGCGGACGGCTCCTATCGCATCGTGTTCCTTGGCGACGGCGCAGGCGAGCACCGGCTGGAGCTGACCTGGCTGCGGGACTGGGATCATCCCTACGATCTGGGCGACAACGAGATGCACCTGGCCGTGGTGACGGACGACTATGAGGCCGCACACAAAAAGCACGAGGAAATGGGCTGCATCTGCTTTGAAAACCCGGCCATGGGGCTGTATTTCATCCACGATCCGGACGACTACTGGATCGAGGTGCTTCCCGCCGGACGGTAAGCCCGTTCAAAGCGGGCAATCTTTCCCTCTTGTTCAAAAACAGCCCGGTCGTTTGTGTCGCGCCGGGCTGTCTGCGTTTTCGTGAAGCAGCCTTCCGCGCCCCTGCACTTTCTTCGGGAGGCTCTCGTCGTGCATCCCATTCGCCCAGATGCGGCAGGCAGGCTTGTTGGCCGGTTTTCCCGTTTTGTATGGCGCGCATGGGAATGGGCAGCATTTCTCCAAACTCCGTCTGACTCGATCCGGCGCTTTGGCAAATTTCTTTGATGCTTGCAGGCAGCTTTTTTCTCCTTTGCCGCGTTTTTCTCATCCTGCTGCTGCGCCTGTTTTGCTGCAAGAAAATTTTTTCACCCCTTTGGTTTGCGCTTTCCTTTTGTTCGCGCCAAAGTGCGCATCGATCGTTGAAAGGAACTTTCTTATGAGCAACAAGCTATATCGACCGCCCGCGCCCAAGCCCCGCGGCGCCTTCTGGTCGTCTCCGGCCTTTTTCGTCCTGCTGGCGGCAGTGATTCTGGCGTTTCTCGGCTGCTGGATCAGCGTGTACTTGACTGCCGGCCGCATGGAGCGGACGCTTTCTTCCATGGTGGAGGGGAAAGACTATTTTCTGGAAGAAGTAGAAATCCTCAAAAAGGATAGCGCCTCCACCACCCACGGCGATTCCTCCGTCGAAAGCACGAACTACTATTTTTACTACGGCAGCGCGCCGGAAGAGAAGCTCTTTGTGGACGAGGACACCTACCGGCGCTATCAGCCGGGCGACAAAATTCCCGCCTATACGCTCGATCATCAGACTTACGGCTTCACGAAGGAAGAAATTCTGCCAGACAAAATTTACCGAAACAACGAGCTGAAAAAAGCGCTCGGCGTGCTGCTGGGCACCGGCATTTTGGCGCTGCTGTTTTTGCGGTGGTGCTTTTCCCCCGCCGGGAGAAAAAGCGCCTGATGGAAGAAGCGTGCGCTTTGCCTCTTAAAAATCCCGCCAGGCGACAGCGCTTTTTGAAAAACCCGGCCAATCTCCGAAAAAGGGCGCTGCCTTTCCCAAAGTGCGCCGCCTTTTTCTTCCCATCCGCCCGTTTTGCGGCGCGGGGGATTTCTCTTCTCACGCCTGCGGGAATATGATAAAATAGCGGCAGGGAGCGCCGCGCCTGCGGCCTTGCCTGAAAGGGGGGACAGATCGTTTGTCCATCGTATCATTCGAAGACTGGAAAAAGAAAAAGCAGCATTCCGCGGCCTATAATTCCCGCGGCGGCCTGCGTGAAGATATTGCCCTCAAGGAAGAATACGGCTACGACCTTTGCGTGTTTCTTTCGGACGAGCGCAACAGCGAAAACAGCGACCCGGCGCGCATCGAACAGCTGTGGCAGGATCTGCACACGCTGATGGAGAGCCTCCCGCACGAGCACGCCTATCACTATTTCAAGGCGTTTGAAGCGTTCTGGACGGCGGACGAAATGGAATTTTCCACCCATTTTGACCGGTATCTGGCGAGTGAAAAGCAGCTTTACGGCGATGTGAGCGACGCGGACTGGTGGATCGACACGTTCATTTGGGTATTCACGCCCGCCTTTCCCGGCATGTACGAGCGGGCGGCCCGGCTGTTTTTCAAGCACTGGCCGCTGTGCGCCATGGGCTTTGTCTGCAATGCCCTGGAGTATTCCACCGCGGAGGACGAAACGTCCATGGAGCTGGAGCTCCGGCTGCTGATGCTGGCGCTTGAGCGCGACCCAAAATGTTATCTGGCGCATTATGTGGCGGCGACGGTCTATGTGGATCTGCGGCTGTGGCGCAGCGCGCTGCACTATTTTGAGCTGGCGGCCGAAAGCGCCATGTACTCGCAGGATCCGTCCTTTTACTACGACTATGCCCGGGCGGCGGAGCGCGCCGGAAAAAGCGCGCTGGCCATCGACCTGTACACTTCCTGTCTGCTGCTGGAAGAGACCTTCCCCTATGCCGCCACCGGCCTTGGAACGCTCTATCTGCACCTGGGGCGCTACGAAGAGGCGCTCACGCAGTTCAGCCGCGCCATTTCCCTGAATGTGGACGGCGATTATCCCTACCGCGGCACGGTGTTTGCCCTGGGGATGCTGGGGCGCTACGATGAAGCCGCCCGCTTCCTTCAGACCCACATTGCGAGCGGGCACATTCCGCCGCAGCAGAGCATCGTGGCGGCGCTGCTCAAGAGCATTTCCGCCAAGACCCTGCCGCCGGACGCGCTGCAAAGTCTGATCCGTCTGCCGGGCGATTCGGCGGAACCGGGCAACGCCGGGCTTCCGTCCCTGCTGGACAAATACACCCTTTGCGACGAGCTGGAACGCCGCATCCTGACGGAGGGGGCGCTCTTTGGCCGAAAGCTCACCCTCCTTGAGGACAAAGGCGGCTATGGACGAGAATACTGGCTGAGCGAAGCGGGGCTGATCGACCTGCTTTGCCGGACGCGGGAGGGCTATCTGGTGGTTTCCGTATTGCCCTGCGCCTGCCGCGGGGAGGACTTGCAGCTTTTGAACCATCAGGTGCAATGCGTCAAAAAGAAGCTGGCCAACCGCTTCCAGAAAGTCGCGGGCGTTCTGGTCTGCACCGGCGTGGAGGGGGACGGCTGCGACCCTGCGGCCCTGTTCCCGCAGGCGGATCTTTCGCTTTACCGGCTGGCGCTGACGCTCACGCCCATCGGCGAACCGTCCTGACCGTTTCGTTTTTCCACTTCAAGCCGTCCGCTGTGCGCAGGCGGCTTTTCTCGTTTGTCCGGAAGCTTTTCTGCCGGCCGGCAGGTTTGGGAGTTTCTTCGCATGAAAAACTTTTCAGACTTTTTGCCGCGCTTTCCGGTCGTCGGATCGTATTTTTTGAGAAGCATTCATGAGAAAGACTTTTGTTTTCGGTGCTTTCAGGCTGCCGGATAGCGTTTTTTCTGTTTGTTCTCTCTGCCGTTTTGGCGGACAATGGTCTGTTTTCATGAATTTGGGGCAAAGCTGCGCTGAAAAACGGTTTTCCAAGCCTCACCCTTTCCCCTCCCCCGTTTGCCGCGCCGCTTTTGGGGTGATTTCCTTCAACCCTCTTGCTGTCTCTTTTAACGTCACTCGTCAGAGCCGCTTTCATTCAATTCTCTCCGCCCCCCTCTCCGTCCCCCTCTGAAAAAGTACTTTTTACAAAAATGCGTCCACGCTCCGCTCGTCGGAACCGGGTTCCCGCCCAGGCTCCAACCCTGCGCGCCCTTTTGCTTGAGGAAGCTTTTGTCTTTTTCTCTTTTCCAAAACAGCGAAAGCCCCCTCTCCATTGCGGAAAGGGGAGCTTCTGTTTTTCTGTTTTGCGACCGGAACCATGCCGCGAACGTTTCAGCCTTGCCCTTAGCGATAATACATATTGCCGCCGATGGTGGCGTAGTATTCCCGCGAGCCCCAGGACTTGGAAAGCGACGCGCTCTTAAAGAACATCACGTCGCCGGGCAGGATGACCTTGCCCTCCACAAACACCTTGAACACCGCCTCCTTGGCGCGCTTGCTGGGCACGTTGGCCAGGAACTTTTCCCGGTCCCGCGTGACGGAGAACTGACCGTCGCGGAAAACGTTGTCCTCGATGTTGTTGGGGAATTTTTTCGATTTGACCCGGTTAAAAAGCACGCTGGCCATGGCCTGATAGCTTTCGTCCGACTGATTCTTGCCCTCGGCATAAATCAGCTGCGCGGCCAGATACAGCTCGTCTTCGCTGTATTCGCCGGGCGACGTGACGAAATACTCCGTGTCGTTGGGGTCAAAATTGTCGGAATCTTCGACGGGAATGGAATCCACTGCACTCTGATCGCTGTCGGAAGAAGCGGCGCTTGCCGCAGTGCTCGAAGCGTTCGAGTTGCCGGAACTGCTCGAAGAAGGCTTTTTCGAAGAAATGTAAGCTTTGGCCACATAGCAGCGGGTCTGGCCGGCCACGACGAGATAGAAGTCGCCGCTGCCGCCGTAGATCGTGACCATGTCGCCCTTGTCGATCTCGCCGACGCTGTCGGATTTCGTGGTGGGCTTTTCCCGCAGGTTCAGGCTGTCCGTGGTGCTGTAGCCGGTTTTTCCGCTGAGCTTGACGGCGTATTGATCCGAAACGTAGCCCACTTCGCCGTTGTACTCGACCTTGAAAAATCCGCCCTTGGAACCGATGATGACGAACTGCGCGTCATGGGGAATTTTGGCCAGCGCCTTGCTGTCCGTTGTCGCCTTGTCGCGCAGAATGACGGAATCCTTGGCCGTGACCACGCCCAAAGCGCCCGCCTTTTCTGCCGCCAGCGCCGTGCCGCCTGCCAGCAGAGCAAGCAGCGCCGCGCAAAGCAGCGCTCTGATGAGTCGCTTCATAAATTTGTTCCTCCTGTTTGAGTCTGGTGATATGCCGGCAAAGCAGGCTGTTCCTGCCCGGAAAAGCAATGATCCACTCTCCCAAAGCTGCTTTTCCGCGCCCGCCTCTGCCGCCGCACGCACTGGACGTGCTTGACCGCCGCGCCAAAAGACCTCCTCGATCCTTCCATGCGCCAGGGCCAGGAGTTATTTGCATTTTACACTAAATTCCCGCTTTCTGCAAATACGCCGCCCCACAAGAGCCCTTTTTAAACGGTTTTCCCTCGTTTTTCCTCCCACTTTTCTCCAATTTTCCAAAAACATCTTCTTTTTTCGGAATGAATTTTTTCCGCGTCCAAAGCCGTTTGTGCGCGTTTCAAACAAAACTCCTGCGTGTTTCTTTCTTTTTCCGGCTGAAATACGGCAGAATTGTAAACAAACTGAAAACAGACCCGGTTCCCGCCGGTTTTTCGGCGATTTTTCCTTCCCAAAGAACGGCGCAGCGCGCTTCGTTTTCCAAAAAAGCAAAAAGATACGGCCGAAACCGTATCTTATCGGGTCAGTGAACCGGAAGATTTCAAAATCGAAACCGTTCCATCCGGCTCCGCACCGGCGTCCCGTGCGCCGCAGCAGAAAAAGCCTCCGGCAGCCTCTCCCTTTGCAATGCGGCGAGCTCCGCGTCTTTTTTCAGGACCTTCTTTCTTACATGCTGCCTTCCAGCGCTTCCTGCTGATCGAACAGCCGCTGCGTCCGCTTTTCGCCGTAGCGGATCGCCATTTCCAGCAGCTCCTCCATGGGCGGAGTGAGCGGCCTGTTTTTGCGATAGAGCACCTGCGCCAGCACCCAAAACGGCTTTTCTGCCCAGTTGAGCCGGCAGAACGTGCCGTTTTCCAGCTCCTCCTCCACCGCCGCCAACGGCAGCAGACTCACGCCGTAATTTTGGCGGATGCAGTCCTTGACCATGTTGACGCTGCCCAGATGGTTTTTGCAGCGCACGCGAACGCCCCGCCGCGCCAGCATTTCCTTGAACGCCATGGAATAGCAGCAGTCCTCAAACGTCAGCGCCAGCCGCTCGTCCGCAAAATCCTCCGCGTGCACGGAAGCCTTTCCCGCAAGGCGATGCTCCGGATGCACCACAAAGCACAGCGGCTCCCAAAACAGCGCCTGGCTTTCCAGCGCGCTCGAGCGGGCGGGCTGCAAATCGTAGAGGAACCCGAAATCGATCTTCTTTTCGATCAGCTGCGCGGGGAACGTGGCGCAATTTGCCACCTTGACGGACGTGACGCACTCCGGATGGCGCAGCGTGTATTCCTGAAACAGCCGGGCCAGGCTGTATTGGCCGATGGATTCCGCCGTGGCAATGGAGATCTTTTCGCTGCCCTGAAGGGTCTCCACCCGCTCGCGCGCCTCTTCCTGCAAGGCGAGCAGCTTTTTTGCGTATTCCAAAAACGCTTCGCCGGTTTCCGTCAGCAGAATCTGCTTGCCTTCCCGGCAGGTCAGGCGGCTGCCCAGCTCTTCTTCGAGGGAACGGACGTGCTCAATGAGCGTGGAGGAGGCATAGTTGAGCTTTTCCGAGACCCGAGCGTAGTTCTTTTCCTGTGCGAGCATGACAAAAGTCGTCAGCTGTTTCGTATCCACGTTGCAGGCTCCTTCTTCGTTTGTGTTCCTTTTCCGGTTTCCTTTTCAATCAAGACGCTTGTTCTTTGGGGGATTTTGATCGGTACCAGAATCTTCTTCCTGATAATTAAAAATTTTATCAAGCCGTTATCTTCTTGTCAATTCAGAAAAGAAACAGGAACCGGGGCTGTTTTCCCGGTTCCTGCCAGAAAGGATTTGCTTTTTCGATGCGTCCGGCTTATTTGGCCAGAATGCTCTTTGCCGCGATGCGGCCGAAGGTGAGCGCGTCCGCCGTGGCGTTGCCGCCGAGACGGTTGGAACCATGGATCCCGCCCGTCACTTCGCCCGCAGCGTACAGGCCTTCGATGGCGTTGCCATTTTCGTCCATGACCTGCGCGTCGGTGTTGATGTACAGGCCGCCCATGGTGTGGTGGATGGAAGGCGCACGGGGCGTTGCATAGAACGGGCCGACCTCGATGGGCTTATCAAAGAGCTTGCGGCCAAAGACGGGGTCGTTCTTGTCCGCGACCATCTGGTTGTACTCGGCGACGGTCTTTTCCAGGCTGCCCGCGGGCATACCCAGCTGCTCCTCCAGCCCGGCCAGCGTGTCGGCCTTATAGATGCGGCCAAGGCTGACGAGGGTCTCCACGTTTTCGTTGAAGGAGTTATACTCCTCGACGATGGTGGAATCGTTGATGTCGTAGCACATGGCGTCGGGCTGCTGCTTGATGGCGGCCACGAAATCGTCGCGGCGTGCGTCCTCATTGACGAAGCGTTCGCCGTTCTTGTTGACGTCGATCACATCGTCCAGACCGGACATCTTGCGGGCGCGGCCCTGAAGCGCGCCGGTGCCGGGCGTTGCAAGGGGATAGACCTGCACGTAGTCCATGCCGGTGGTGGCGGCGCCGATGGCCGTGGCCATGATGATGCCGTCGCCCGTCGCGCCGGGCTGGTTGGTGGAGACCATGTCCGCCGTGAGCGCCGGATTGGACTGCTGGCGCATTTCCTTGTTGTTGCTGTAGCCGCCGGTGGCGATCACGACGCCCTTTGCGGCCATGTAGCGGTATTCGCTGCCGTAAGCGTCCACCGCGTGAACGCCGACGACCCTGCCGTCCTCCACGATCAGCCCGTCCGCCTTCATTTCCGTCACGATGGGGATATTCAGCTTGACGGCTTCGTCATACAGCGGGCCGACCAGCCCGGTGCCGGCAGGCGCGTCCACCTGATGGGTGCGCTGCCACAGCGCGCCTGCGCCCTGGCTGACCTTATCGAGGAAGGGCGTGCCCAGGCTCTGCATCCACTCAAGGGTATCGAGGGTGTTTTCCGTATACTTGCGGATCAGTTCCACATGACCCACCTTATCGCCGCCGTTGTAGGTCTGGAGCGCGTGCCATTCCGTACAGTCGAAAAGGGTCTCCGAGCCAGAAGCGAGGTATTCTTCATACTTGG
>JAEYFO010000190.1 GCA_023402915.1 Bacillota bacterium
ATGTACTCGAGGTTCCTGTAGCGCTCGGCATAATCCAGACCGTAGCCCACGACGAATTCGTCCGGGATCACAAAGCCCACATAATCCGGCTCGATGTCCGCGACGCGGCGGGAGGGCTTGTCGAGCAGCGCGCAGATGCGCAGGCTCTTGGGGTCGCGGGCCTGAAGCATCTCGCGAAGGTAGGCGAGGGTCTGGCCGGAGTCCATGATGTCCTCGATGATGAGCACGTCGCGGCCGCTGATGTTGATGTCGAGATCCTTTCGGATCTGCACCACGCCCGAAGAAGAGCGGGAGTTTCCGTAGCTGGAGATGGACATGAAGTCCAGCTGGACGTGCCGGTTTATGTTGCGGATCAGGTCGGAAAAAAATACGACCGCGCCCTTGAGAATACATACCACGATCAGATCGTCGCAATCTTCATAATCTTCGGTGATCTTCGCGCCCAGCTCCTTGACCTTGGTGCGCAGAACTTCCTTGCTCACCAGTACCTTGGCGATGTCCTCGTGCATTCCAGTGTGCATGTGTCTTTCCTCCATCGTTGTTTTCATCCGTTATTTTCATCGGGCTTTGATACAGTCTGCCCGTTTGTTTCAAAATTCTCCTCCGGCGGCAGGCCGTTTTCCGCCGGGAAAAACCGCAGTTCCACCGCTTCGGTCTCGCCGCTTCTGAGCGCTGCCCGCCGGGAAAATCCCCCGCCGCCCGGCGCGAACAATACGTCGTTTCCGCAGGCGACAAGCGGCCAGGCGCGGCGCGCTTTTTCGGTTTTTTTATCGATGAAAAAGTCCTTGAGCTTCTTTGTGCCCGGCGCGCCCAGCGGCGCGATCTTATCGCCCGCCTTCCGGCAGCGGATGACCGCGCCCGAAAGGGAGCCGGGCGAAACACAGCAGCCCAGCGGCCAGTGTTCCCTGAGGTTTTCCGGCCGATCGATCCGGCGCACCCGCAGCGTTCCGCTGGAAAATGCAAACGTCCCTTCCGAAAGAACATAACAGGGCTCGCCGTCCGTTTTCAGGGAAGCGCCGCCCGCGTTTTCCAAAAAGAGCCGCCCACCTTCCAGCCGCGCCTGCCGGTTTCCCGGAAGGCTCCGACAGCCGCTTTCTTCTTTGCAAAGTGCCAAAAGCGCATCGATATGCCGCTGTTCCAGCCCTGTTTTCAGCCCGTTTGAAGCGGCGCAGCGGCGCAGCACCCGGCTTTGGATCGCCTCGGGCAGCCGGTCAAACCCGTCGAGCCGCAGCGCGCCCTGGTCTTCCCGGCGGCGCAGTTCGCTTTCCGCCCAGCCCTCGAGCGCTTCCTGATCTTTTTTCAAAAGCTCCGCCGCCCGGGCGGTGTTTTTCAAAAATCCCCCGTGAACCGTCTCCAGCGCGGGCGAAAGCAGCCGCAGCCGGTTTCGCGCGCAGCAGGGCTGCTCGTTCGTCTCGTCGCGGCAGAAAGGAATTCCTTCTTCTTTTAGAAAAGCCAGGATCTCTTCCCGCGATGCAAAGAGCATCGGGCGGATGAGCGCGCCGTTTTGCACGGCCATGCCGCACAGCCCCGCAAGGCCGCTGCCCCGCCCCAGGCGATAGAGCACGGTCTCGGCCTGATCGGCCTGGTGATGCGCCACGGCGACGCGGCGGCAGTTTTCCCGCCGCGCCGTTTCAAAAAGGAACGCATAGCGCGCCTGCCGCGCCCCCTCTTCGAGGGTCAGCCTGTTTTCTCTGGCAAAGGCGGGCACGTCCTCCCGCCCCACAAAAAGCGCAACGCCCTGCGCCCGGCACCATTCCCTGCAAAACGCTTCGTCCGCCCCGGCAGCGGGGCGCATGCCGTGGTTGAAGTGGGCGGCGCACAGCGAAAAACCCAGCTCCGGCGCAAGACGCCTGAGCGCGCACAGCAGCGCCATGGAATCCGGCCCGCCGGACAGCGCGCAAAGCACGCTTCCCCCCGGCGGAATGAGGCCGCACCGCAGCAGCGTCTCTTTCAGATGCGCCAGCAGCGCCCCCTCCTTCGGCATTCCTTTCCTTCCTTCCAAAAACTCAATAAAACGGCGCGGGCAGGCCGCAAACCGTTTCTTTCCGCGTCCTGCCGGCGCAGCGCCCCGCAGCGCGTTTCACCGGCGTCCCAAAAAGAATCGGGTGCTATTATCTTAAATCACCCGCCGCGTCAAATGCAAGTCTCAAACAGAAAAAGAGACGGAAGTTTTTGCATTTCTTCCGCCTCGTTTCGATTTCTGTTTCGATCGCCGTTTCGATTACAATACGTTTTTGTTGGAGCTCCGGCGTCCGGCAGGGCTTCTTTCCGTCCTTTTCACGCTTTTTATGCGTTGCCGTTCGTTTTCCTTGCTTTGGGATTTGGATGATTTGCAAAAAGCGTTTCGCCCGCCGCCCATGCTTTTTTTGCTGCATTCAGCGTCCATTCGTCGTTTGGACCGGTATCATCTGGATAATCCTTTTGGTATCCATCTTCCTCCCAGCCGCACACAGTGCAAATGTCGTAGCTACGATCCGGCTCACTCAATGTCAATGCTCCGCAAACAGGGCAAGGGTACTTCTTTTCATCAGGCATTTTTCCTTCTCCTTTCCCGATCGTTCCTCGCACGTTCCGGCGTTTTCTCTTGCGCCGCACGCCAGCGCCGGAATATCCTTATTATACCGCCTTTTTCACGCAGCGGCCTGAGAAATTCCCTGCTTTTTCATATTTTTATCGCCCCTGCGCTTTTACTGCTGTCCGCCCACCATGCGCGCCGCCACCACCGTCATATCGTCCTGCGCACCCCTCCGATGCGCTTCTTCGAGCAGGCGCAGCGCCGCTGTTTGCGGTTCGCCGCAGGCGCAGGCCGCCGCCGTCCGGGAAAGCTCTCCGCCCAGCACGTCCGCCACGCCGTCGCTGACGAAAAACAGCCAGTCCCCCTCCGAAACGGTCATGCTGTAGACCTCCGGCGGTGCTTCTTCGAGGATGCCTGCCGGAAGCGATTCGCCCCGGAACACCGTCGTGCCGCCGCCGTGGAGCCAGACCGTGGGCGCGGCGCTGAGCTTGGCGCATTCGCAGTGGCCGTCCACCAGATCGATGCAGCAGCAGTCCATGGTGGAATACATGTCCTCCGTGCTCCGAAGGAGCAGCAGGCGGTTCACCGCTTCGAGCACGGTCTCCCGGTCGATGCCCGCCTGATAAAGCTTCAAAAGCAGCGCCACCGCGTCCCCGCTCTCCCGCGCCGCCCGCGCGCCGCTGCCCATGCCGTCGGACAGGGCGATGAGATACCGCCCGCCGGAGATCCCCTCGGCCAGCGCCGTATCCCCGCAGACGGAGCCCAGCGCCCGCCGCGCCACGCCCGAATGTACCTCCAGCGTCCGGCTTTCCTCATAAACCGCCCGGCAATCCGGTTCGCAGCGCTTTTCCGAAAGGCGCATGGGCCGCCGGCACGCCGCACTCACCGCATTGCGCATCCGTCCGCCGCACTGGCCGCTGCACCGCTCGCAGCGCACGGCCACCGTCACCCGTTCCCCCACCCGCTCGGCGATCACGTCCCGCGCCGGCGTGAGGGCGGCTTCCAGTTTTTCCAAAATACGCGCTTCCAGCCGGTCATCGTAGGAGACGGGCTTGTCCATCTGTTTCGAAAGCGCGTCCACCACCGCCGCCACGCCCTGAAGCTGTTTTCCGGCCAGAACGCTGTTATTTTCCGCCCGAATGGCCGAAAGCCGCGCCTTGTCCTGCGCCCGAAGGAGCGCCCTTCCCGCTTCGCTCAGCGCTTCGAGCCGCTGACAGCGCGCCAGCCGCCAGGGGGTCTCTTTGCCGCGCATGACCTGCTCCAGCTCCGTCCGCAGCCGCTCTTCGTCGCTCCAGCAGCGGTTTTCCGCCGGGCAGGAAGCGCACAGCGGCCGCAGGGGCGAAAGCTCCCAGCGCTCGTTCTCCCGCTCACCCAACAGGCGCAGCGGCCGGGAAAAGATCGCGCCCATCTCCGAAAACGCCGCCGAAAAATCCCGCAGCCGTTTCGCCGTCCGCTCTCGCAGGCGGAAAAGATACTCCTGCTGATTTTTCTCCCGGCGCAGCGACGCATTGACGAACCGCCCCACCGTTTCCACGACGGCTTTGGGCGTGAGCAGAAACAGCAGCGCCGAGATCGCGCCGCTGACCACGGGCAGCACGCTCTGCCGGGCATAGACCGCCATGGCTGCCGACGCCAGCACGCAGCCCAGCGCCGTTCCGCCCCGGCCAAGCCGCTTCATCCCGCCGGCCACCACGCCGCACAGCCCCAAAAACGGCAGATACTCTCCCCTGCCGCCCATGGCCAGCATTGCGCCCAGCGCCGCGCCCGCCGCCGCACCCGGCCCTGCGCCGCCCGTATAGGCCAGCACTTCCACCGCCGCGCCGCCCAGCACGCACGAAAGATACAGTCCGCCCGCCTGCACGTCCAGCAGTCCCACCAGCAGCGTGCCCGCCGTCAGGGAAAGGGAAATGACCTCTTCTTCCGCAAGGAGCTTTCGCACCCGCAAGGATCGCAGCGTCGTAAAGGCGTTTTCATACACCCGCGTGAGCAAAAGCGCCGCCACAGCGCTGCAAGTGCCCAACAGGCCGTCGTAGGGCGTCAAGCTTCGAAACAGAACGAGCGCCGTCAGCTCCCCCGCCGCCACGGCGAGCAGCACGGTCCGGGGCACGACGCGTCCCACGTACAGCTTCAATCCCCAGGCGCAGCACAGCGTCACCGCCGTCGAAACGGCCGCGTCCCACGCAAGCCGGCTGGCCGCGCCCGCCAGCGCCCCCAGAGCCGCCCCGGCAGGCAGACCCGCGATCCATG
>JAEYFO010000205.1 GCA_023402915.1 Bacillota bacterium
GGAAAAGGACACCCGCTGGGCGGCGCTGCTGGTGGATTGCCTGTTTGTGGGACTTGCGTCCGCGTTCGGCGGCCAGATGATCGCCGCGGGCGGCGTGACGCTGCTGACGCTGCTGACCAGTCTGGTGCTGATGATCCTTTTGACGCTGCTTTCCAAGGTGCGGGGCTTCCGCTGGCTGGAGAGCTTCGCCATGTCCATCTCCATGGTGGGCGCCATGGGCATGGCCATCGTGTATACCAATCTGCTCGGATAAGGAGGGGGAACCATGAAGGAGAAAAAAGAAAAGAAGCCCATCGTGCTGCCCCCCTATGAAGCGGGTCTGCACCGTTTGGGAAGGATCACGGGCGTGGCGGCCGTGCTGCTGTTTCTGGCCGTGCCCGCGTCCATCTGCATCGCCTATAACGTCTGGCCGGATCTGGGCGGCGTGCTGCGCGGCATCGTGGCCGTGGCCTCGGTCTATCTTCCCATCAGCATCATCGAGGTGTTCAATTACTCGCCCATGCTGGGCGCGGGCGGCTCCTACCTGGCCTTTGTCAGCGGCAATATCGCCAACATGAAAGTGCCTGCCGCCGCCGCTGCCATGAAGGCCGTGGGCGTGGAGCCGGGCACGAAGGAGGGCGAGCTGGTCAGCACCATCGCCGTGGCCGTTTCGACCATTGTCACGACGGTCATCATCCTGCTGGGCGTGCTGCTCCTTGCGCCGCTGACGCCCGTCATCACCAGCCCGGCGCTCAAGCCTGCCTTTGACAACGTCCTTCCGGCGCTGTTCGGCGCGCTGGGCGTGATGCTTATTGCAAAGCGCTGGTATGTGGCGGTCGTTCCGCTCGTCATCATGACGGCGGCGTTCCTGCTGGGCCTGCCCGCGTCCCTCGTGGGGCTGATGGTGCCCGTGGCGTCGCTCATCGCCATCGGCTACGCCCGCATCCTTTATAAAAAGGGAAAGACCAAATAGGAGAAGCACCCATGACCTTTCTTTGGATGGTGGCGGCGCTGCTGGCCGCCGTGGGTCTGCTGCTGGCGGTCTGTCTGGTGCGGACGCTGCACTTTCGGCCCGCACGGACGGAACGCGCGCCTTCTTCCGGGGAAACCATCGACGGCGCGGCGGCCGCGGCCCGTCTGAGCGGCGCGATCCGCTGCAAAACCGTCAGCCACCCCGGCGGGGTGGGAACGGATTGGGCGGAATTTACAAAGCTGCACCGTTTTTTGGAACAAAGCTATCCGCTCTTTCATAAAACGGCGCAGAGGGAAGTGGTGGACGGCTACAGCCTGCTTTATTGCTGGAAGGGTTGCGCGCCCCAGGGCGAAAAGCCGCTGCCCCTTCTTTTGATGGCGCATCAGGACGTGGTGCCTGCCGAAGAAAAAGGCTGGAGCGTGCCGCCGTTTTCCGGGGAGATCAGGGAGGGCTGCATCTGGGGACGGGGCGCGTTTGACATGAAGTGCCAGATGATCGCCCTGCTCGAAGCGGCGGAGCAGCTGCTTCGGGAAGGCGTTACGCCCCGGCGGGACGTGTATTTCTGCTTTACGCACAACGAAGAAGTTACGCCGGAAACGGGGGCGCAGACGGTCAGCGCGCTGCTAAAGCAGCGAAACATCCGCTTTTCCATGGTGCTGGACGAGGGCGGCTATGCCTTTCACGGCGCGGACATGGGCATGAACCGGGACGGCGTCCGCATCGGCCTTTGCGAAAAGGGTTATGCCGATCTGCGAATCTTTGCAAAAGGGGAAGCGGGGCATTCCTCCATGCCGCCCCGGCGGACGGCGCTTGGAACGGTGTGCGCGGCGGTGGAAGCGCTGCAAAGCCATCCGCCGCGGCCGAAGTTCAACGAAGCGGCCGCAGCCATGTACGACGCGATGGCGCCTTATATGCCCTTTGGACGGCGGTTTCTGTTTGCAAACCGCTGGCTGTTCGGGCCGGTTCTTTTGAAAAAACTCGTCCGGGACAAACAGGCCAACGCCGCCCTTTGCACCACGTTTGCCCCGACCATGGCAAAGGGCTCTGCTGCGGCCAACGTGCTGCCCCAGCAGGCCGAAGCGGTGGTCAACGTCCGCATTGCGCCGGGCGAGAGCGCGGAGAAAACGCTTGCTTTTGCCCGAAAGGCCATTCGAAAAACCGGTGCGTCGGCGGAATTTATCCAGGGCGGCGATCCTACGCCCATTTCTCCGGCAAATGGGGAGAGTTACGGGCTGCTGTGCGCCGCGGCGCGGGAGACGTTCCCGGAGCTGGCGCTCGTTCCTTACGCGATGATGGCGGCAACGGATTCCCGCTATTTCACTGGCCTGAGCGACTGTGTGTACCGGTTTTCTCCGTTCCCCTGCGCGATGGAGCTGCTGGGCGGGATGCACGCGGCGGACGAGCGGGTGACGCTTTCCTCCCTCGAAGCGGGAACGGCCTTTTTCCTGCGGCTGCTGCGCCGGGCCTGAAAAGCGGAAAAGCCCGCGCCGCGGGCGTTGCGCCGGAAGGGCAGATGTATTATAATAAGCATAATCGGGTGATTTGACCACAGGAGGAGAAACGAATGGAGTTTGATTATATTCTCATGACGGATTCCGACGCGGAAATGCCCTATTCCTGGCTGGAACAGTACGATATCAAAGCGATTCTCATGCCCTATACGATGGACGGCAAGGAGGACTATTTCAACTTCTTCGAGGGCCTCGACATGAAGGCGTTTTACGACGCCATGCGCGGCGGCGCGCGGATCACGACGGCGCAGCGCAACATCGAGGATTTCAAGGCGTTCTGGGAACCCTTCCTCAAAGAGGGAAAGGACATCCTCTATATCGGCCTGTCGTCCGAGCTGTCCGGCACGTTCAACTGCGCCTGCATCGCGCGGCAGGAGATGTGCGAAGCCTATCCCGAGCGCAAGATCCTGCTGGTGGACACGCTGGCCATTTCTGCGCCGCAGGCCATGATCGTGCGCGCCGCCGCGGAAAAGCGTCTGGCGGGCGAATCCATCGACGCTGTGGCGGCCTGGACGGAGGATCAGAAGAAGTTCTTCACCGCGTTCTTCACGGTGGACGATCTGGCCTATCTCAAGCGCGGCGGCCGCGTTTCGGCCACGACGGCGTTTTTCGGCACCATGCTCGACATCAAGCCCATCCTCTACGAGAGCCCGGCTGGAAAGCTGGAAGCCTTTGACAAGATCAAGGGCCGCAAAAAGGCCATGCGCCGCATCGTGCAGCTTTGCGCGGAGAACATCGACGATCCGGCCAACAGCTATGTGATCGTCTGCCAGGCGGATTGCGAGAAGGAAGCCGAGCAGCTGGTCGAGATGATCCGCGAGCAGATCGGTCCGAAGGAGATCTGCGTTCAGGGCGTCGGCCCGGTCATCGGCTCTCACGCCGGCCCCGGCACGCTGGCCATCTGCTTCAAGGCAAAGATCGACGATCTTGCCCCGGCAAAGTAAAATTTGAGAGCTGCAAAAACCGGTCTTGCGGGCAATCCTGCGGGCCGGTTTTTTGATGAATTTTGGAAAGTGGAAAAGGGAAAGCTCGGTTTGACGGATATTGGAACAGAATCATCTGCTCATTGGGAAATGACGGCATTTTTGCACGGCGGATTATGCCAATCAGACAGAAGGAAAGCGCGAATCAGAAAAATTCGAGAGAAGCAGGACTTGAAACCACCGCCCGGCCAATCGGGTGCGCCGGGGCAGGAAGGAGATTCTCAAAAAATTCAAATTGGCGTAAGATTTTGCAAAAATTCTATTGACAAAAACCCCCTCGATCCATATAATAATAAATGCGCCGCGCAAGTGGCACGGACGATTTGGGAGCATAGCTCAGCTGGGAGAGCACTTGCCTTACAAGCAAGGGGTCACAGGTTCGAGCCCTGTTGTTCCCACCAAATTCAAAAATGGCCTGGTAGCTCAGCTGGTTAGAGCGCTAGCCTGTCACGCTAGAGGTCGTGGGTTCGAGCCCCATCCGGGTCGCCATTTTTCAAAAACAGGCATGTTTTCCAACTTGCCTCATCTGCCTCGGTAGCTCAGTTGGTAGAGCAAGGGACTGAAAATCCCTGTGTCGGTGGTTCGATTCCACTCTGAGGCACCATCTGCGGGAGTAGCTCATTTGGTAGAGCGCCGCCTTGCCAAGGCGGAGGTAGCGGGTTCGAGCCCCGTCTTCCGCTCCACTCCCGGCGCCATAGCCAAGCGGTAAGGCAGAGGACTGCAAATCCTTCATCCCCAGTTCGATTCTGGGTGGCGCCTCCAGTTGCAAGAGTACGATTATTGTCGTGCTCTTGTTTTTTATGCGCCGATAACGGAAGAAAGC